>DMJJ01000254.1:0-1340 GCA_003452185.1 Verrucomicrobiales bacterium
CATGCCGAGGAGTTCAAGATCTTCAACGCGATCACGAACCAGGAAGTTCACTAGCCACGGGCGGGATCCATCGGGAGCGGGGGCCTCGGGCCCCCGCTCCGGGGTTTCCCCTCCCCCGCATCACACCTTGCGCATGGCATCCCTTTGTCGAGAGCCCGACCTCCCCGAGCCGGGGCAGGGATCCGAGGGGGGGCGGGACGGGAGCCCGTTCCCCGAGCCGGTGCCGATCCCCGTCACCGGAGAGCTCGACCTCCATGCCTTTCGTCCCTCCGACCTCGGGACGCTGCTTCCCGAGTATCTCGCGGAGTGTCGCCTCCGGGGATTGCTCCGGGTCAGGGTGGTGCATGGCAAGGGGACCGGCTCATTGCGCGAGGGCGTTCATGCCTTGTTGCGTCGCTCCCCGCTGGTGGAGTCCTTCCACGCGGCCGGCGGCCTGGAGGGGGGATGGGGGGCCACGATCGTGATCCTGCGGCCACTCGCATGACGACCTACCTTCTCATTGCCCTCGGGGGCGCGCTTGGAAGCGTCGGCCGGTATTGGGCGGCTGAGCTGGTGGCCCGGTGGATGGGGAACCAGTTCCCGTATGGGACGCTTCTGGTCAACGTGACGGGGTCGTTCCTGATCGGGCTGTTTGCGGCGGGAACCGGGAGTGACGGCCGATGGCCCGCCTCCTCCTCCGTGCGGGTGTTCCTCATGGTTGGGGTTTGTGGCGGGTACACCACGTTTTCCTCCTTCAGCCTCCAGACCTTGTCGCTGTTGCGGGAAGGGCGTCCGTTGCAGGCGGGGTTGAATATCCTCGGTTCGGTGGCGCTCTGTCTTGCCGCGGTCTGGCTCGGGCATCTTGCCGCGGTGGGTTGGCCTGGTCGGAACGGGTGACGTGCGGGGATCCGACGCTGCCCCTGTGCCACGCCGCCCGAGCGTCCTGGACCGGGTAGCGGGTCGCGTGAGCCAGCCGGCAACCTTCCTCAGCGGAGAGGAGCCTCAAACGCTCCCGGGCTCGATCCGGGAGAGATACCCCCGAATCTCTTTCGTCTCCTTCGCACACCTAGACACGATCCCGAACGCCTCCCGATCCCGGCTGATGCCGCAGATGATCCCAAAACTCCGCGTCCCGTGAGGGATTGGCAGCAGGATGATCGGCAACTCCCCGGCAGCCTCCTGAAGCCACGGCGGCAGAAATGGGAGGATCTTCGGATCCTTGGGGCTCTCGATGAGCACATCCTCCCCGCGTGCCAGCGCCACCATGAACACATCCTTCCCGTTGCGGTGGGCCAGGGGCTTGTTTCGTTGACGCTCAAACAACTCGCCCGAGCCAAACCGGGCATACAGCTGCGGCGTCC
>DMJJ01000254.1:1702-6761 GCA_003452185.1 Verrucomicrobiales bacterium
GCATCCACCACCCGCGAATCGAAGAGGGCCGCAAGGTCGCGTATCCCGCGCTCAAGGCGGTTCTCCGCGCTTGTCTGGGGGGAGGCCGCCGTCGAGACCGCCGGGGCGGGGGAGGCCGCGGGAGCCTTGGGATCGGGCGTCGCCGGCCGGGCCGGCCGGGGGAGGCTCACCAGCGGGGGAGGAAGCGGCTGCCCGGTGGCGAGCGCATCCACCCGGGCCAGGAGCGGGCAGGTGAAGGCGGTCGCCCGGTGGGCCTCCCGAATTGCGGAGAGCTGCCGATGCACCTCCTTGAACATCGCCCCGATCTCCTCAGGGCCGGTCCCCCCGGGGGATCCCCCCGAGGTCAGGATCTCCGCCGCACGGCGCGGAAAGTCCGCCGGGGTCAGGTCGACCGCATCCACCACCTCACAAAGGCGGGCCGCCATGTCGGTCAAGGCCAGGAGATCATCCTCGTGGGTGAAGGCCGCCGTGGTGACGACGTAGGCCGGCACTTTCTCCAAGGCATCCTGAAGCTGCTTCGGGAGCTGTGAAGCCTTGAGCAGGTGGTAGCTCAACTCAAGCGGGGTCAGGCCGAAGACCGAGATATACGCCTCGTCCGCGGTCATGGCAGCCGCCAGCCCGCGCGCCTCCTTGTAGTCCTCCGACAGGAACTGCGCCATGAGCAGCCGCCCGTAGTTCCGGAGAATCGCACAGACAAACCCCAGCTCGGGATCGAAGTTGCCTCCGCGCTTCGCCAGCTCCCGCGCCACCAGGCCCGTGGTCAGCGCCAGCGCGGCGCACTCGCGAACCTCCTCCGGGTTGAGCTGGTCCTCGGCGTTGCCGGCCAGCATCAGGGAGACGGCCAGATTCCTCACCTTCTCAAACCCGATGACCTGGATCCCAATGTCCAGGTTGTCGATCGGAACCCCCGCCGGGTTGTATCCAAGGGTGTTCGCCACCTCGAGGATCTTCTTCAAAATCACCGGCTCGCGGCTCACCAGCTCCGAGAGGCTCTGCACGGAGAGGGAATCCGACTGGGAGGTCAGCTCATGGATCAGCCGAATCATCTGGCTCACCCCCGTCCCCTTGGAGGCCGCCAGACGATCCTTCACCCGCTGAAGGGTTCTCTGTGCTAATGAGCTGTCAGTCATCGATTCCGTGGTCGGCCGGATTCGCTCCGGGTGGGACGGCATCGCCGCACGGCGTGGGCTGCCGAGGTGGAGGGGAACAGCTTGGCCCCACCCCGGGACCCTTCGTTCGCAAAGTAATCATCGGCAGGACCTGCCCGGTTTCAATCCCTCATCCGATCGCTCCGCGCCCTGCCGCGCGGGCGGTCACCGCTTGGGAGGGGACTCCTTCCCGTAGTTGCGGGTGAGGTAGTCGAGGATCACGGGAACGCTGTTCGTCACGAGCGGCGCACCGTACTTGGCGCGCATCTTCTCCACCGTCGCCGTCCACTGGGCCCGGGTCAGCACCGGCTGCGTCGTGATGTACTCGGAGGAGTGGCAGAGAAGGCAGTTCGACTTCAACTGCTCCGCCCCGGCCCCCTCCTTGATCCGGATCTCTTCCTTCGGAAGCTGAAACGGCCCTTCGGCTGCAACCCGACCGGCCACGAGCCCGGCCGCCAGGAGCACCCGCAGGATGCCGCGGAGCGAAGTCGCAGGTCCCTGTGTTGAAAGCAATCGCTGAAGCATGTGGGTCGTGGGGCTATACGGCGTCCAGGGTGACCGGCTCGACACAGTTGCGCATGTAGCCGCTCGGGTTCCAGAGCGGTTCCAGGGGCTGCGATTGGCCCAGGCGGTTGGTCGCCCGGGCGATCAGGGTCCGTGGGCCCGCCTGCCCGGGGCGATAGGGAAAGGACCAGCCCCGGAAGGAATACCGTCCCAGGTCGGCCTCCAACGTCGCCTCTTTCCAGCTCCGGCCCCCGTCGTCGCTCACCACCACCTCGCGGATCTGCTGCCCGCCATCGAAGGCGATCCCCCGGATCAGGGTGGTGGCGCCGGCCGGGATCCTGCCTCCGGTGGCATGGCTCGTGATGAATGAACGGACGTTGTAGCGGGAAATCGGGACCGTCCTGCGGGGGGTGGTTCCCGGCTCAATGTGGGCGCAGGGGTCGTCGGGGATCCGGTAGGCCGGTTTCATCCAGAAACCCTTGAACTCCGAGTCGACGACGGTGATCTCGTTCAGGTGCTTCACCCAGTACGTCCCGTAATGTCCCGGGACGACGAGCCGGAGCGGAAACCCGTTCAGCCAGGGAAGCGGCTCGCCGTTCATCTCGAACGCGAGCAGGAGGTCCGGGTCGAGGGCCTGGTCGACATCGAGGGCCTTGATGAAATCGGGGGTCGTGACGATCAGCGGTGTGTCCAGGCCGTTGAACAGGACCTGCCGCGCCCCGGCGGCGATGCCCGCCTTCTTGAGGACGTCCGCCAGCCGGACCCCGCGCCACTTCGCATTCCCCATCGCCCCGTGGCCGAGCTGCCCTCCCGGAACCCGCGGCTTGAAAAACCCGCGGCTGTTCCCGGAGCATTGGTTGACCGCCAGGACTTCGGTGGTCTCGAACTGCGACCGCAGGTCGGCGACCGACAAGGTCAGCGGCGTGGAGACCTGCCCCTGAACCCGCAGCCGGAAGGCACCCTCGGTCAGGGTCTCATGCGCCGGGGGGGAATTGGTCAGGTGGTAGCGGACGAAAAAGGCGTCGTTCGGAGTCACGATCCCCTCGCCAAACACCGCGAACGGGGTCTCGAGCTGCGGGGGACGCGTCGTCAGGCGGATCAGCGGACGCTTCTGCGGATAGGCCACAAGCTCCCGCTCCCCGTTCTCAAACGGCAGCACGACACTCTCCCCGCTCGCCCGGCTGCGGGCAAGGGTTCCCCCCGCTATCACCGCGGCCCCGAGGCGCACCGCTCCCGACATGAAACGACGACGCGTCACGCCGACAACGGGGCTGGGGGCTGGATGGCCGTGAGACACGGCCTGATGGAACCCCCTCTCCCCGTTGAAACTCAAGCCCAGATTCATCCCTGCCGCCCGGTGGGGGGGAGGAGGAGAACCATCGCTCGCCCCCTTTTTGCCAAACGCCCCGCAACGCGCTCTTGCCACCGGCCGGCACCTCGATACCCTGTCAACCATGTCTGGTGAACAGGTTGACGTCACAAATCACGATCGGTTGTCGGCATTGGGTCAGCGCGTGCTGGCCGGGGGGATGGTGGATCGGGAGGAGGCGGCGTTCCTCTTTGGGCTCCGGTCGACTGCTGATCGCTTTGATCTGATGGCCTGGGCCAATCGGATTCGGGAGGCGTTCAAGGGGAACAAGGTTCATCTCTGTTCGATCGTGAACGCCAAGGCGGGGGGATGTTCTGAGAACTGCCGTTTTTGTTCGCAGTCCTCCTTTTACCAGACCGGTTCGCCGAAGTACGGGTTTGTGGATCCGGAGCCTGTTGCGGCGGCCTCCGAGGAAGCGAACGCCAACGGGGTGACGGCTGTTGGGTTGGTAGCGGCGTGGAAGGGGCTCAACGAGGGGCCGATGCTGGACGAGGTTTGCGACCGGATCCGGGAGATGGCGGCCGCGGGCAAGGTGCGGCCCGATGCATCGCTTGGGATCATCAAGAATCCGCGGGTGGCGGAGCGGTTGAAGGAGGCGGGGCTTGAGTGTTACGGGCACAACCTGGAGAGCTCCCGGCGGTTTTTCCCGACCCATTGCAGCACGCACACATTTGACGACCGGCTGGAGACGATCCGGCATTTGAAGGCGGCGGGGATCCGGATTTGCTCCGGCGGCATCATCGGGATGGGGGAGACCTGGGAGGACCGTCTGGACATGGCGTTCACCCTGCGGGAGATCGGTGCCAGCGTGGTCCCTGTGAACATTCTCAACCCGATTCCCGGCACCCCGTTCGAGAAGCTCGCGCCGCTTCCCCCGCTTGAGATCCTGCAGACCATCGCCTGTTTCCGTTTCATCCTGCCGCGCCAGGAGATCATGGTGGCGGGTGGCCGGACCGTGAACCTGCGTGATCTCCAGAGCATGGTATTTGCCGCCGGGGCCAGTGCCCTGATGGTTGGGAATTATCTCACCACATTGAATCAGCCGGTGGAGCGGGATTTGCAGATGTTGAAGGACCTGGGGCTCGATCCCGACTGGGAGGACCATGGATTTGAGGGCCAGGTGGGGGCGGCGCCGATCGCATTCAAGCCCCGGCGTGCCGATGCCCCGGCCTTGGTGGACTGAGCCATGGCGATGGAGCGGCGTGATTCCGGTCCCCACCTCCGCGTCGGCCGGAACGCCGGGGGGTATGGTGGCGAGCGTCTCGACCCTGACGCCCTGATCGCGCGGCTTTCCCCCCTGGCGGCTTCGCGGGGGTGGATTCCGGATCCGATCGTTGTGGAGGGGCAGGGGCCCGTGCCGGCCTGGGTGCGAACCTCCCCCGCTGCGCGCTGGAATCTGTATCTCTCCTCAGGGATCCATGGCGACGAGCCGGCAGGGCCGCTGGCCGTGGAGCGGTTGTTGGCGGAGGAGCGCTGGCCCGTGGGGTTCAACCTCTGGGTGGTCCCGTGTTTGAACCCGGAGGGTTTTCGTCGCAACACCCGGGAGGACGGATCGGGGATCGACCTCAACCGGGACTATCGGAATCCCCGTACCGCGACGGTCCGGGGACACTTGGAGTGGTTTTCCCGTCAGCCCGCGTTTGACCTCACCCTGGTTCTCCACGAGGACTGGGAGTCGAACGGGTTTTACGTCTATGAGCTGAACCCGGATGGGAGGCCTTCCCTGGCCCCTGCGATGGTTGAGGCAGTGGCGAGGGTCTGTCCCGTCGATCATGGGGAGACGATTGACGGGCGGGCTGCGTCCGGTGGGATGATTCGGTTTGTGGGTGGGGGGATTCCTGACCGTATCGACTGGCCTGAGTCGCTGTATCTTGTTCACCACAAGACCCGGTTGAGTTACACGATGGAAGCCCCCTCTGATTTTGTGATGGAGGCCCGTATCCAAGCCCTGGTCGCCGCGGTTCGAACCGCCATGGAACGCTACGCGGAGTGACCTGCCGGGCCGGGGAGGGTTTAACCGCTAAGGGGACCGAAGGAA
>DMJJ01000062.1:0-2446 GCA_003452185.1 Verrucomicrobiales bacterium
AGTAGGTCGAGTCCTGGGAGATGAGGTTCAGCTCCCGGCACCCGCCCGCGATCAGCTGTCGCGCCTCCTGCACGATGTCCGCCTGGGCACGGCTGCGGTGCGAGCCGCGCATCCTCGGGATGATGCAAAAGCTGCAGGGATGGTTGCACCCCTCGGCAATCTTCACGTAGGCGAAATGCCGTGGGGTGAGGCGGAATCGCGGCGTCCCGTAGTCCGGGATGTAGGTCGGCCGCACGGTCACGTCCATCACCGGGGCCACGGCCGGGGAGGGGGCCACCGTCTGGCGCGTCCTGCCAAACCCAGGCTTCCCACGCAGGCTCTCCCCATCGTCATGGGCTGCGCCCGGCCGCGCTTTGTCGAGCTCGGCCAGCTTCGACTGCACCTTCCCCTTGGTGGCCGTGCCGCGGCGGGCCTTGGCCCCCGGCTGCTGGCCCTCGACCTTCTGCCGACGATGTTCCACGGCCTGGCGGACAAGATCCCCCACGCGCTCCACCTGGTCGATCCCCATGAAGAGGTCGACCTCGGGAAGGAGCTTCGGGAGCTCCTCCCGGAACCGCTGCGGCATGCAGCCCGAGACGATCAATCCCTGCCCGGGCTTCCTGGCATCCCGCTCGGCGGCCGACTCCAGGATCGCGTCCACGCTCTCCTCCTGCGCCGAGTCGATGAAGGAGCAGGTGTTGACGATCATCGCGTCAGCCTCCGCCGGGTCATTCGTGATCTCGACGCCCCCTTTGAGCAGGGCGCCGAGCATGATCTCGGCGTCGACCAGGTTCTTGGCGCAACCGAGGGAGATCAACCCGACACGGACCGGGCGTTCAGGAGCAGATGGTTTCATCCGGATCTCCCGAGCCTACGGCACCCGCGCGCCCGGGTGCAACCCGGTATCGACAGGGGGGAGGGGAGGGGGCATGTTGGGGGGGCCGGCATGACCCGGCGACGCATGTCACCCTCCCTGGTCAATTTTCTGAAACGGTGGATCATCACCACCCTGGCGGTCCTCGTGGCGACGCAGGTGGTGGGGGGGATCCATGCCGACTCGTTTGGCGGGCTTCTCCTGGCAACCCTCACCCTGGGGCTTCTGAACGCCTTCATCCGACCGGTGCTCCTCCTCCTCAGCCTCCCGATTCTGATTTACACCCTGGGGCTCTTCACCCTGGTGATCAACGCGGGGCTCCTGATGTTCGTCGGCCGGCTGTTCCGGGAGTTCCACGTCGAAAACTTCAGCTCCGCATTCTGGGCGGCGGTGGTCATCGGGATCGTCAGCACGTTGCTCAACCTGGTGACCGGCACCGGGAACGTCCGTGCCAGCTTCACCACCCGCCGCGGGCCGCCTCCGCCGGGCTCCCCGCGTCCCCCGGTCGACAAGGGGGGCGGAGGACCGGTCATCGACGTCTGAGCCCCCACCCTCCCCCTCCCACCAGGAGGAGGCATCCCCCCGTGCGGATCAGAGCACGTTGAGGGAATCCAGGACCGCCTTCACCCGCGGGACCTCGTGGGTCCGGAAGAGGTCCGTTTTCCCGAGCGCTGCGAGGACTGCGAAGTAGGGCTCCGCCGACCGCACCTCCTCGCCGAAATATTCAAAGGCGTGGGGGAGCGCGTTGCAGACGGGATGGCCGAGGGTCCGCAGGCGGAAGGTGTTGAGGAAGATTGAGGACTGGTGGCGGATCCGGGCGGCGCTGTCCTGGAGGTTCCGGTAGTAGAACCCAAGCCCCGGGTCGATGAAGATCCGTCGGACCCCCTGGCGGGTGGCGAGGTCGATCTGGCGGGCGAAGAAATCGTGGAGGGTTCCGATCGGGTCCTTACCCAGGTCGAGGTTGCCGACGTCGCGGACGTGCGCCCCCTGGACGAAGCAGATGATCACCCCTGCGTCGTGGTCCGCCACCATGCGGAACATCTCGGCGCTTCCATCCACTCCCGTGAGATTCAAGATCCGGGCCCCCGCCTCAAGGCAGGCTCGGGTGACGACGGGGTGGTAGGTTTCGACGGAGACCACGGCCCCCTCCGCTGCGAGGGTTCGGATGACGGGGAGGAGTCGGTGGTTCTGCGCGCTCTCATCCACGCGGGAAGCGTGGGCGAGGGTTGATTCCGCGCCGATGTCGAGGATTGCTGCCCCTTGGGCCCGGAGGATGCGACCGCGGCGGATCGCCGATTCGGCGTCGAGGCAGACGCTTTCCCGGTACCAGGAGTCAGCCGAGAGGTTGATCACCCCCATGAGGGCGGGGCGGGAGTTGAACTCGAAGCGGGTGGTGCCGAGGGAGAACTCCGCGACCCTGGCCGCGGCGGCGGCGGGGTGGGCCTGGTGGAGGGCGGCCAGAGACTCGATCGAGAGCATGTGGGGGAGAATAGCGTGTGGGGGAGGGGAACGAAAGGGAATGGTGTGCAGCAGGGAATGGTGCGCTCGGCGCGGATCGAACGCGCGACCGTCCGCTTAGAAGGCGGATGCTCT
>DMJJ01000062.1:2717-2933 GCA_003452185.1 Verrucomicrobiales bacterium
TATCCAACTGAGCTACGAGCGCAACCTATTTATGAAAAGCACATTACACATCGGCCAAAAGCTCTCAAATTGACCTTTGTATACTGCTTTTGTATACTGGCTGAATGAAGGGGAAAAACTCCAAGAAAACTGCTCCCTCGGAGTGGTGCAAAACGCCGTACGCAAACTTGGTCCGCTATCAGCCATCGGGGATGTACTATGCCCGCGTTCGAATAC
>DMJJ01000062.1:3191-3508 GCA_003452185.1 Verrucomicrobiales bacterium
GTACTATGCCCGCGTTCGAATACAGGGCAAGCTCATCCGACGCTCGCTCGGCACCTCACGTATCTCCATCGCCAAACTCCTTCTCGGCGACTTCATGAAGGTGGAGCGACGCAAGGCGGAGAGCCGCTCGCCTGATCTGGACGACCGCATGACCTTCGCTCAAGCGATGAGCGCGCATATGACGCGCATCCAGGGTGACCCGTCCCTCAAACCTCGCAGCAAGGCTTACTATTCCGAGATCCTCGTCGGACTCCTCAAGTCGTGGCCCGGGCTGGAGTCCGGAGAGCTTCGCCGACTGAGCAAGCCGGCCTGCCTGG
>DMJJ01000519.1 GCA_003452185.1 Verrucomicrobiales bacterium
CCTTCGGTCCCCTTAGCGGTTTAAAACGCCCCCTTTGCGTTCCCCCTCCGCACCTTGGCGGTTTACTCACCGTCGAGGAGTTGCTTGCGGGTGGACTGGAGTCGCTGGATCACAATCTTCGAGATCCGCTTCATGAGCTCAAACCCAAGATCCGGATGCTCCTCCGCGGTCTGAAGGAGGTGTCCCCCACTGATGGAGACCGCCTCAACATGATCAATGGCATGGGCGTTGAAATGCCACTGGAATGGGGGAAAGAGCCACGACCACCCAAGCGCCTCCCCAGGCCCAAGCCGCTGGATCGACACCTCGCGGTCCGGACCGTTGCTCGCCGATAACTCCACGGTGCCGGCGGTCAACAGGAAGAGTTGGTTGGCCGGGGCCATCTCCCGAAAAAGGGTCTCCCCAGGGCCAAACTCCACCTGGCGGGCATGACCCAGAATGAGCGCCAAATGCTCCGGCTTGATCCCAACAAACAAGGGATGCTCACGAATCGATTGCTCAATCTGCGGTAGGGTCATCATATAAATCCTTCGCGTTTCTGCAGTGGCTCAACCCCGTCGCCCCATCACTCGGAGACCGCGACTCCCCCGGTCGGGCCGGAGGATGGGGCGCCGGGAAGCGACGCCGACTGCCGACTGCGGACATACTTGTGACACTCGATGCAGCTCATGGTCATCTTCACGTACGCCAGGGTCGCCGCATCGAGGCTGGCCATGTTGGCCGCCTTGACGAGCGCCTCGGCATTGCGTCGAAAGGCGAGACTCTGCTCCCCATACTCAGGTGCCTCGAGCACCCGCCACGATCCTTCCTGGCTCATCGCGACAAGCTTCCGGGCGTTGAGCAACACAAGGTTGTAGTCCTCCAACGCAAGCCCCTCCAACACCGACTGGGAATGGGCCAGCTTCTGGCGCATGAACTCCCGGATCACGGGGGCCTTGGGCGCCGGAGCCCGGGCCCGGTCAGCCCCCAAAACCACACCCACCACAACCGAACCGACGCCGATGACTAGAAGGAGGACTCGTTTCATGGCGGTTCCTTTCCCGTCCTGCCACCCCAAACGTCGGACCCGCAGAAGGGGTGCGCCCTCCTGCGATTGCCCTTTTCCGGCTGTTCCTTGCCTCCTCCCGCCCGGAGGCTATTGCTGCACGGCCAGCCGGACAAAGAGGGAGGCAAGGTCCTGGTCGGAGAGCGGCTTGGCGGTTCTCCAGGTCACGGTGGCGGTCCCATCCCCGTTTCCACGCATCCCGACATACTCCAGCTCCCCGGAGACGTTGCTCCAGTTGGAGAGGTCGCTGCTGGTCTGGAGGTGGAGGGCGATGCCGTCGGCATTGAGGTTGCGTCGATACTCGAACGTGACGTATGAGCCCGTCGCCCCCAGGACCGTCAGCTCCGACACCGCAGCGGTGAGGACGGTGCGGGAGGAGGGCAGCAGCGGGTTGGAGCCGATGGCATACTCGAGAAGGTTCGGCAGTCCATCGGCGTCCGGATCCTCATACGGGGCGAGGGTCAGGGGAACGCTGTCCTCCAGGCCCGGACGACCGTTTCGCGTCCCACCACAACGCCAGTTGGCCGGGTCGGAGGGATCGGGCGCAGGGTGGCTTGCCGGGTTGTTGAGCACCAGGCTGTAGCCGGTCCCGTCAGCCCCCTCAGGCCAGGGGGAGGTGTTGCTGTAGGTGAAGTTCGAGAGGATCCGCCCCTGCCCGTCGATGACCGTGATGGTTTCACCCGAGTTGTTCAGGCTCCCGGAGTACACCCCGGCCACGCGGGGAGTGTTGCCGTAGCGGGCCCGGAACGCAGCCAGGTTGGCGCATACCACCACGCGACTCCCTCCCGCAAGGACGATCGAGGCGGGATCCCCCGAGCTGAAGGCGAATTGCACCCCATTGGTGATCCGCACCCCGGTAAGATCCACAGGCTGGGTCGAGGTGTTGAAAAACTCGATGTACTCGTAGTCACCCGCACTCTTGCTGACCGGGATCTCCGCGGCGGTCGGGGCCGCCGGGCTGTACATGAACTCCGAGATTACGAGGTTCTCGGGGGTCGCAGGATAGGCCCCGACAACAAAGCTCGCGGAGGTCGGGGGAGACCAGAATCCGTTGTAGAAGAGACGTGCCTTGACGACGGTGTTGCCGGTGATGGCGATCGGGCCGGCATAGGGAGTGGAGGTGACGGGGGCCGACGGCGGGATGAGGAACGTTCCCACGAGGGTGGGGCTGAACATGGCGTCGTCGTCCGTCGCGCTCGCGTTGATGCCGATCACCGCCAGCATGTTGTTCCCCTCATGCACGCGGGCAAGCACGTTGCTCACGACGAAGGAATGCTGCTGCGCCGCGAGGGTGTCCTTCCACCCGGCCGGAAGCTTGTTCGCCACCATGTCATACAACGGGGCGTTGGTGACATTGACATTGTAGCGGCCGATCTCCACCCCGTTAAGGAAGGCGATGAAGGCATCGTCCTGCCTCATCTTGAGGGTCATGGCCGTGAGACGCTGCATCTGGGTGGCGTCGAGGGTGAACGGGATCCGGATGAAGACCGTGGAGCTCACGCCCAGCATCCCCGCACGGATGTCCCCCTGGGCGTAGTCCCCGCCCCCGATGTGCACGTAGTTGGAGGAGGTGTTGTCGTCAAACCCAAGCGCCAGCCGGCCCGTGAGCCAGGGAAGCCCGGCCGCCGTCGGGCCGAGGACCGGACCGGTCCAGTCGGCAATGGTCGCCGCGGCACCCCCGTTCCCCGCGGTCGGGATATGATAGGAGGCCAGGGAGTACTCCGGCACCACGGGGATGTCGGTCGGCACAGGGGCGCCAAACCCGGGCGGCCTCGGATCCGTGCCGTCGGTGGTGTAGTAGACGGTCCCGGCGGGGTAGCTCTTCCCCGCAGGAGCGGGGCCGGAATAGGGGGCGATGCTGAGGAGCGTCCCCTTGTCGACCAATCCCCCGGGGAGGCTGAAGACCGGCGGACGATAGACCGCGAACCCGAGCGTATCCTGGTCGTCCATCCAGGCGAGCCGAGTGGAGATCCACTGCTTCATGGCATCGACCTCGGACTGGAAGGTGAAGCGGACGGTGGCCTCCGGCGGATTCGGCCAGTCGCGGATCCCAAGCCGCTGGTATTTCTTGTACTGGCGGGCAGCGGGCGCCTGGACCGTGAGGGGGAGGTTGTTTGAGATCGGCTGCGTGACCCCGTCGAGCATCAGGCCCTTGACGGCATCGATCCGCGCCATCATGGAACCGGTGTTCCACTGGGCGTTGCGGAGCTCGAAATAGCGATCCCAGAAAGCCAGGCGATACTCGGGATCCTTGAGGAGATCGGGGTACCAAATCCCGGCGGCAAGGCCGAGCGGATCGGTCAGCGAGTTCGCATAGAGCCACCCGGTCGGGGTGTCCCCCGTGGCGTAGTCGGCGTTGCCGAGCGAGATGTTGAAATCCCAAGTCGGCCCGGCCTTCCACTTGGCCCCGCGATCCTTGAAGAAATAGGTGCTGAAGACGTAGCCATCCACCTGCTTGGTCAGCTCCACCCAGAGCTGGGCATCGACAAAGCTCGGGACGTCGATCCAGGCGGGGTACCCCTTCACCGGGTCGTTGAAGTTCGGGGAGTAGAGGGCTTTCTCAAACCCATCGACGTAGTTCTTCAGGTAGGTTTGCTGAGCGGCGTTGAACGGGGCCGGCTCGAGCCCCTGGAGGGGAATCCCGTGGGAGGAGGTCCAGTTGTAGGCCTTGGCGTTGTCCTTGTCCTTCCGGAAGATGTAGCCCCCGGTGATGAGATTCGTGTCGGTGACCAGGGAGTTGAGCTTTGCGATGTTCACCCGCCCCTTGGCCCGCTTGATCTTCTCGACCAGGAGGTAGACCCCCCGGTAGTCGGCGTAACTCACGGGCTGGCCCCGCTCCTGATTGAAGAAGACCTCGACGAACCGGGTTCGCTCGCCGAAGTACTCCGTCCGCGCCTC
>DMJJ01000517.1 GCA_003452185.1 Verrucomicrobiales bacterium
GGGGGCCCGGGCGTTCCCGAGGCAGGGCGGCCTGGGGAGTAGGTTGGCCCGCGGGGGGGGAGGCGACTACCGGGGGCGCAGTGGTCCGCGCAGGGGTGGGGGTGGGGCAGGGAGTCCCCCCAGGGTGTAGGGGGTGGCGACGTGATCCTTGCCGTGGCAGGTGAGGGAGCAGTTGCCGCTGTTGTTCCCTGAACTGACGAACTCAATCAGCCCTGTCGATGAGGGGGAGACGTAATCGCGGTTGAAGTTGATGAGCCTCGGCGAGCGTTCCACGCCATGCGGGTCGTGGCACGTTGTGCAGGCGGTTTGGAGGTCGACGACGTGATGCCGGTGGCTGCTGAAGCTTTGGTCGGCGAGGATGCTTCCCTCGCTGTGGCATTTGTAGCACAGGGCGTAGGCGCTTGTGTCCGCCACGTTGTAGTCGGTCAGGAGAAGCTGCCGTTCCAGGATCGGCGCGTAGAGGGAGCCGTGCGGGCCGTTCGGCCCGGTGCCGCCGGCCGCCGCAGCCTGGTTGTTGTTATGGCAGTCGGTGCAGTACATCCGGCTTGCAGCGGTCCATGGGGCGATGAGGCTCGGGACGTTCGGGTTCTTTCCCTGGGCCTCGATCGGATGAAACGATGCGTTGGACCGCTGGAACTGCAGGCGTGCGTTCGTCTGGACGGTGTTCCGGTTTACGCGGGCGGGCCCCCGCGTGAGGCTGTCGCCGTGGCAGCGGAAGCAGAGTTCGTACTCATAGGTCACGGCGTTCACCACCACGCCGTCGACATCCACCCCTTTTACGCCGGCGAGCGCCCCGGAGGCGTTGGGGGCGACGGCGGGGGAGGGCTTCGAGGCATGGGGGTTGTGGCAGTCGGCGCACTCCACGTGTCGTTGCCCGTTGACCGGGTCCTCCACGGGATCGTGCACCCCGGACGTGGCCAGGATCGGATGGGCGCTGAACTTGTTGAACTCCGACTGGATGTCCTTCGCGGCCACCGTGCCGGCGTGGCAGGTGTAGCAGTTCTTCTCCTCGTCGGCGAAGTTGAGCAGCCGGGCCTTGGTGCCTGCGTTGTGCACGGCATGGCAGTTCTCGCATCCGTTCGCCGCCACCGTGGTGTACGGGGTGTGGGGCCAGGGGTTGGGGCCGACGCCGTTCCAGGTCTTCGGGGACCGGCTGTGGGAGGACTCGGTCCAGAGATCGATGGAGTGGCAGTTGATGCAAAGCGCCGATCCCTGGTTATTCTGGACCAGGAATTTCCCGTACTGATTGTCGTGGGCGTTGTGGCAGGAGGTGCACTGGACCTGGTTATTGTGGTCGAGCCGGGCCTTGTGCGTGAGGGTGGAGGGGTCCTTGAGATGCCCGTCGGCCGCGACCAGGGAGCTGTCGTACAGGAAGGAGATCGGGTGGTCGTCGGAGAGGTCGGTGCCAAGGTTGGAGGGGCCTGCCGGCAGGTTCACGACCCCGTTCCTCATCTCGATCGGGCGGCTCCGGTTGGCGATCATCCCGAGGGCCACGGTGCCGTCGTGGCAGCTCAGGCAGAGCTTGGAGGAGCCGGTTGGCTGGCCAATGGTCGCCTTTGTGGTGGAGCTGGAGTAGGGGGTGTAGGTCGCGGTTGAGAGGGTGTGGTTCCAGAGGGGAAGGTCGCCGGTGCCGCGATGGGGGGTGTGGCAGAAGACGCAGACATCCGACTCGCTCGACGCCTTGATCGGCCCCGGCCCGACGACCGACAGGTCGTGCTTGGAGGCCAGGATCGTGTCCCCTCTCAGCCCCGCGGGAAGGAGCAGCAGCAGGGGTAGGAGCAAGAGCCCGGGAAGCCTGCGAGCGGCCTTCGGCCGGACGCCTGCCGTGGCGGGTGCGGTTTTGGGAGGACGGAAGCTCATAGCGGCCCCACGTATTGAAAGACCTGAACCCGATGGTTGTAGGCATCGGTGGCGTAGATCTCGTTGTTTGGACTGATCGCGATCCCGTTCGGAAGCCAGAACTCGCCCGGCTGGGACCCGGAGCCTCCGAGCGTCAGGAGGAGTCGGCCCGTGTTGTCAAAGATCTGGATGTTGTCGAAGAGGGCATCGACCGCGTAGATGTGCCCCTGGGGATCGACCGACACCCCCTTGGGGCGGCCGAAATGCCCCGGCGAGTCTCCCACGCTCCCGAGCTGCCGCTTGAACCGGCCCTCCAGGTCGAGGATCTGGACCCGGCTGTTCATCGAGTCGGTGACGTACAGGTTCCCGGATGCGTCGATGGAGACATGGGTGGGGAAGTTGAACTCCCCCTCGCCCTTGCCCCGCTTTCCAAACTCGCCTGAGTAGCCTCCCTGGAGGTCGAGCATGACAATGCGGTGGCGGGCGGAGTCCGCCACGTACAGCCGGGCTCCCTGGATGGCGATGCCCGAGGGGCGCTGGAGCCGGTTGGTGGTCTCGAAACGGAGCTTCCCCGCCTCATCGAAGGCGATCACGCTCGAGCGACCCGAATCAGCGACAAAGAAAACGCCGTCCCGCTTCACCACGGCAACCGGCGAGAGGAACCGGACCGGGCCGACCTTTTCCCATCGGGTCCATTTCTTGCGGGCCTTGTCGTGGTAGCAGACGGTGTTGGCCCCCGTGTCGGTGAGACAGAGGTTGCCCGCCTCGTCGAGGGCGATGCCGAACGGCTTGTTGAGGACCTCGTTTCCCTTCTCGGATCCGGTGAGCCACCGGCCGAACCGGGAGGCTGCTGAGGCGTGGACGCCCATGTCCGCCGGGCGGCGGATGCTCCCCCGGTACGCGATGCGCGGGGGCTCCGGCGGCTCGGGCCAGATTTTCTCCGGCACCGGGTGAGCGGCCGATCCTCCCGACGGTCCCTGGATGCCGGAGCATCCCGCGAGAACCACCAGGCAGGCCATCAACAGGAGGGCGGAGGCGAGGCCGCACCGGAGGACGACCTGGCGGGATCGCCTTGTTTCTGGATCGGGTGCATTCATTGGGCTCTGGCGGTGAGGGGTGCGGGTCAGAAGGTTCTCCGGGCGCGAAAGGCAAAGATGCTCTTCTCCCGGGTTTCGCGGTCCTGGAAGACGCTGTAGTCGTAGTCGTAGCTAAGGTCGATGGAGGTCTTGCCAATCACATACCGGATGGAGGGCCGGACCGTCCCGAGGAACTGGTCGGCCCCGGAACCCCGCCGGATCGCGGTGCCACCCTCCAGGGAGACATCCAGCCGGTCGGTGAGCATCCGGTGATAGCGGGTGATGAAACGGAAGGTCTCCTCCGGGGACCGGTTCAGGCTGACGTACTGAACCCAGCTCTCCGTGAAGCTCACGCTGAGGGTCGACTCGTCGTCGACGTGGAAGACGGCGGACTGGTAGAGCCGGGCGGTCCGGTAGTCGGATTCCGTCGAGTTGTAGATTTCGTATTCCGCCCCCGCCCGCAGCCACCGCCAGTTGACATCGGAGCCGAAGGTGTAGGATTCGGTGTTCAGGACGTGGAGGTCCAGCGGGGCGTTGTTGAGGGCGAAGTTTGCCCGGCCGTAGACGCCGACCAGATTGTTCCAGAGCTCAAGGCGGACCTGGCACCCCTCGGCCAGCGTGTCGTAGCTCCCCTCTGGAGTCGGTTCGGTCCGGTAGGTGGCGAGGAGCGAGGGGGGAACGGGGTTCCCCGGGGGGTAGAGCCACTGGACGCGGGTGCGGGAGCCCTCGGCGATCAGCTGATAGTGGAAGTTCTCGATGAACCGCTGGATGTTCAGCCCGTCGGTGATCACCACGGTCGCGAGGATCGCCGAGGGGGCGGAGAGGTAGAAGCTGTCGGCGAAGGGGGAGCCGGGCTCGCCGATCGAGTGGCGCTCGTTCTCGATGATGTTGATGGCGTGCTGGTCCGTGTGGTCGATGAACACCGCGTTGCTCACCCGGAGCCGCGCCTGTTCCCCGAGACGCTTGGTGTACATTTCCGTGATCCCGCCGCCAAACCGGCGTACGTAGCCGGAAAAACTGTCGCCCGCGCTGTCGGTCTCCGAGGCCCGGATGGTGATCGAGGAACCGAGGCTCTCGAAGAGCTGGTGGTTGAGGGAGGCCGATCCCGAGTAGGTGTCACTTGCGAAGCCCAGGGCATCGTAGTGCTCGTAGTTGACCCCGTAGAAGCTGTTGAGCCGCGGGGTGTGCTCGGCGCTGAAGTCGATTCCGCTGCTGAGGTCGTTGTCCCGCCCCTCGGTGGTGTCGCGCATCGAATAGCTGACGTTCGAGTTGAGCCGGAACTGTTCCCTCGATCCGAACCGTTCCCCGTCGGCGAAGGCAATGGTCTGGCCCGTTCCCTCCCCGAACCGGTCGGCCTGGTCGTGGTTGTACTGGTCGAAGCTGTAGCTCAGGGTCGAGCCGCCGCTCCCCCGGTCGTTGCGGGCCGTGATGCCGGCGGTGTCCTCATGGGTGGCCATCCGCTGTTCGACGGTCACCTGGTTGGAGGAGCCGGTTCCCTGGATCAGGGGGTAGGAGTTGTTCGATTCCTCGTCCCGGTGCGTGTAGTGGGTGGAGATGTTCCAGTTCGCGAAGTGCCATCCGAACTTCCCCCCGTAACGCCAGCTGTCGACCACCACGCGGTCAAAGAAATCGTTGTCGCGGTAGGCGTGATCGTAGTTGGTGAAGAGGTTGGCGTTGTAGGATTTCCCCGGGAGGAAATCGATGTCCGTCCCGAACCGCCCGAGGTAGTGGAGGGTGCTGCGCGAGAGGGTGGTGTTGGCCGCGGTGAACCGGTCGGACCCGTACCCAAAAGCCCCGTCGGTGTTGATGTGGTAGCGGAGGAAGTTCGGATGGTAAATCGAGCCGCTGGCTGCCATCCCGACGGAGGGGCCGACGAACAGGCTCTCGTGTGAGACGGAGATGTTCGAGTTCTTGTAGCTGCTGGAATCGAAAGTCCCCTCGGCCTGGACACCGGCACTGACCTCGGAGATGTCGAGGGTGAGCCAGCGGGGTTCGACAAACCGGGGCTCGAAGCGGGCCTGGGCCGAGGCCTTGCGGGAGAACTCCAGGCAGCAGACCACGGCTGGGAACGCCCACCGACGCCAGCTGGACTGGGGTTTCCGGGGTTTCATTTGGGCGCCCCGGCAGCGGGTGTGGGCGGGCTGGCGGCTGCTCCCGCGGCTGCGGCCGCCACCGCCCCCTTCAACAGGTTTTTGTCCTTCCCGGCATGCGGGTCGTGGCACGCCATGCAGGATTTCTCACCCGCCTCCTTGTGCCCCTTGACCGCAGCCATCTCCTTCTCCTCGTGGCAGTCGAAACAGAGGGCCCGGGCAGCTTTGGGGAGGAGACCGTTGTGCTCCGACTGATGGGGGTTGTGGCAGACGGCGCACTCGCCGTTCTCCACCGGCTGGTGCTTGAACTTCGCTCGGGCGATCTTCCCCTGAAGGTCGTCGTGGCACTCGGCACACATCTTGTCAGCCGCCTTCTTGAGGAGCCCCTTGTGGTCGGAGGTGTGCGGCTTGTGGCAGGAGGAACACTCGCCGTTCTCCACCGGCTGATGTTTCACACGGGCCTTGGTGATCTTGCGATCCAGATCGTCGTGGCACTCAAAGCAGAGCTTTCCATCGGGCTTGTTCAGCAACCCCTTGGTCGCCGAGGCATGGGGGTTGTGGCACGCGGCGCACTCGCCGTTCTCCGCCGGTTGGTGCTTGAACTTGGCCTTGGCGGGGAATGCATCATGGCATCGCCAGCAGAGGTCGGCCCCTTTGGCGACCAGCATCTTGGGGATCGCCCCCCCGTGGGGCTCGTGGCAGGAGGAACACTCGCTGTTCTCCGCCGGCTGATGCACAAACTTGGCCGGCGTGACAAAGTCCTTGTGGCACTTGAAGCAGACCTGGCGCTGGGAGCCCTTCATCTTCACCGAGAAGCGGGACTCGTGGCAGTCGGCGCATTTTTGCTCCTCGTAAGGGGGATGGGCGAAGAACTGGCTCTTCACCGGATGTGTCGTCAACACCACCGGGGCCGGGGCCTCCGGCTTCTCCGCGGCAATCGCGGCGGAGTTCGTCGCACCGCCAATCGGGGGAACCCCGTCGAAGAACGTGGTCAACCAGCGGTGCTTCGTCTCCGTGGTGCACCCGCTGAGCGCCACCAGCCCGCACCAGATCGCGGCAAGGAGCCCGATCCAGGCGGGTCCGGAGCGATTGGATTGGCGTGGGCTCACTGGGGTGACCTCTCAGGGGCGCGTGGTGCCGGAGAGATCAGGGCTTCTTCAGGAATCCAAACACGCTCACCTTGCGCGGGCCGGCCTGGTTGGTGATGAGCACCAGGTAGTCGATCTTGAAACCCGGGGCGGCATACTTCTCAAACAACGCCACGTTGTCGTAGTCCACCGCGATGGAGGCCGGGAGATAGAGGCCCGCCTCGCCGCTGTTCTTCGGCTCCCCGAAATACATCAGCAGCCGCCCCTCGGAGTCGAACATCTGCACCACGGGCGCGGCGGCGTCGACCACGAACATCCGCCCCTCATGGTCGACCGCCACCCCCTTGGGCAGCGAGAACTGCCCGGGATGGTCGCCGATCTCACCGATGGTCCGGACGTAGTTCCCCTCGGGATCGAAAACCTTCACGCAAAAGCCCCCGGTGTCCGAGACGAGCATGCGCCCCTTGGGATCGATGGCGATGTTGGTCGGCTGGAACAGCTTCGTCTTTTCGTCGTTCGGATCCTTGGGAAACTTGAACAGCAGCTGGCGGTTGGCCTTGTTGTAAACTCGGACGTTCGCGTTCTTCAGGTCGGTGACATAGAGGCGGTCTCCCGCCAGGGCGATCCCGCATGGCTTCATCTCATCCTTCTTGCCAAGCGCCTCCAGGAAGTTGTCCTGCTTGTCGTAGATCATCACCTGCTCGCGCATGGTGTCGGTCACGTAGACGGTGCCATCCTTGTCGACGGCCACGTTGATCGGAAGGCGCAGCGCCGCCAGGCCGGCCGGCTCGATGTAACGGATCTTGCGGCGCTCCATGTCGGAGACGCTCACGTTCCCCATCTGCGTGTCGCAGACGTAGATCTTCCCGTCCCGCATGGTCAGCCCGTACGGCTTCCAGATCGGCTTGAAGACCTTCTCCTGCCCCACGATGAAATCAGTGAACTTGCTCCCGCCCCCGAGGTCGTTCTCGGTCCCGAAGCTCATCAGATACTGGATCCGCGGCTCGTCGGGAGGTTGGGGGAAGACAATAAAGTTGTTCGATGACGCCTGTTTCGTGGCGCATCCCGGGAGCCCGCCAAACAGCACCCCCGCGATCGCGGCAAGCAGTCCGGCTCTCTTAATCAATGCGGTCATAGTTCGTGGCCGTACAGGGGCTTGCCCTGACTGGCCTTCGGCTGACGAGCAGCATCCGTGCCTGATAAAGAAGGTCATAAGAAACCATCAATCTTGGAAATTCCTGAGAAAACGCCGGTAGGCAACCTTGACCGTGCAGGGGCAAAAGATGTCGGGCTGCCGTGCGGATGGGAGAAAAGGTCCCGGGGGATCCTGATGGGGGGGGAGGATGTGGGGATCCACCGTTGCAGGGGACCCCGAGGAGCGGGGTCCCCTGCGCCTGCCTGCCGGGCCATGTCGTCGGCCGGCGGCAGGGGTGGGATCACTTACTTGATGTGGCAGGTGCGGCACATCAGGCTGCCGCGACCATCCGCATCGTTGCCGTCCACGATCGTGGCCTGACCGCGGAGCGGGGTGTTGCCCTTGATCCAGTGCGGGTCATGGCAGGAGGTGCACTGCATCTTGTGGTTCACAAGCAGGGCCTCGTCGATGGTCTTGCCGGTGAGGTCCGTGCCGGTCCAGGTCGCGGGGACCGGGGGGGTCTGCACGGTGAGGGTGGTCTTGGGATCACCGATCTTGTAGGTCACCGGGTTCTCAAGCTCGCCGCTCGCCGCAGCCAGGGCCGCGTCATAGACGAAGGAGATCGGGTGATCGGTGTGAAGGTCGGGGCCGACCTTGTGATTCGGCTGCACGAACACCGGGGTGTTGGTGCTGATGCCGCCTTGCGTCCCCTGGATCGGGGAGTTCACGCCAATCGTCCCGTCATGGCAGCTCAGGCACGCCAGGGAAGCGCCGTCGGGGACGGTGCCGGGGGTGTGCTTGATCGTCGGGCTCGAATACATCGTGAACGGGCCGGTGCTGGTCTTGTGCGCAAAGAGCGGAGCGATCTGCGCCGGGTCGGTGGCGTGCGCCGTGTGACACGGGGTGCAGACGCCGCGACGGGTGTTAAAGGCCAGATAGTTCGTCTTCGAGAAGTCGTGGTCGGATCCGACGACACCCTTGTTGACCGCGGCCTCGACCGCCGCAGGCACGAGAAGCGATGCCGCGATCGCCAGTATACTGAGGATTTTCATTTTGGTTGTAGCTCCATCATTTGGTTGTTGGGTTTGGTTGTCTGACGGCGCACGGCATCAGCTGAATGCCGCGCACCTCGGTGCCGTGGGGGTTGCTCCCGCACCGTCCAACGAAGGAATCTCAGGGCCCCACTCTCTTCCCTGGACCCCTCGTCGAAATGGTTCTCCCTGCCCGCCTCGACCCGCCAAGGCGAACACCGTCGTCAGGCTCGACGCAGAGGACGCGAAAACCTGAAAACTCGAAAAAGGCATACTCAAAATCGCAATCAAAATTAACGGTTTCTAATAGACAAAGGCACAAAACGTCCCTTAATGTCGTGCTCACTTACGCAAGATAGGGTGAAAGTTAGGCCATTTTAATCTTCGCCGCGAGTAAAAAGTTGTAGGAAATGTAAACGTCACGGAAGCCCGGTTGCTGAGGTCCCGTGGAGTTCGAGGTGTCTCCGCGGGCCCCGGGATTTCCCGGGATTGGGGTTGAGAAAATCCACGGATCCACTTGCAGAGATCGAATCCTATGGTTCTTTAAGGCCCCAGCGGCGTCCGGTCGGAAGTGAATCAGTCAAGAAGCCCTTAGGGTAACAGTAGTGTTACAAAGCAATGGTATGAAAATAATTACGATGACGATGGTTTTGGTTTGTTCCCTGGGTGCCACCTCCTTGAGGGCGGCCACCGGAGCTGAGTTGTATGCCGAGCATTGCACCAAGTGCCATGGCGAGGATGGCAAGGGTGGGACCAAGATGGGGGAGAAGGTGGGCCTCAAGAGCGACCTCTCTGACGCCAAGGCCCAAGAGAAAATGAAGGATGAGGATATCGTTAAAGTGATTCGCGAGGGAGTTAAGGAAAAGGAGACCGGTAAGAAGCGGATGAAAGCTTACGACGATTTAAGCGAAGGCGACCTTAAACAGCTCGTTTCTTATGTTCGGTCGCTGAAGAAGTAGCTCCCGAGGCCCGTTTTTTGAGGGGGCGGCTCTGGGGTGGGGACGAGGCGGCCTAGCGAATATGGCAGGTCAGGCAGAGGTCTCCCCCACGGGTGGGTTGGATCAGCATATCCTTCTCGCGGGAGTCGACGGAGTGGCAGGTGACGCATCCCACCTTGCCCCCCTCCAATCGAAGCGCAGGGTCGAGTTCCGAAGGGGGGATGAACCCTGTGGGGTCCCTCCGGTAGGCGTCGGCGTAGGAGACGAGCGTGGGGTGTTGTCCGTATTGGTAGAGCTGGCTGGTCCGCGAGACCGTGGGGATGACGTTCGAGGCGGTGGTGCCGTCGTGGCAGCCGAGGCAGGCCCGCGAGCCGGCCGAGGTGGTGATCCCTCCGAGGGTCCGGCCGGTGCAGGCGGGGTCGCCTCCCGGGGCCGGACGGGCCGAGATGAGAAGAGTGGCGGCGCTGATGGCGAGGGCCGTCAGGCGGAGCCCCGTGGAGCGGATCGCAAGCCTTGGAGTACGTCGTGTCACGCGCTGACGTATTCATCGGAAGGATCCGCCCGGGATGAATGGTTTTTCTGCCCCCCCTCCAGGCGGAGAGGGGGGCGGATGAAGTGAAGGGGTGCCCGCCGCCTTTGCGGCGGGGGCTGGCCTTGCTCGGAAAGTATTGTTACAAACAAAACACTATGAATCGCGTTTACTCGTTGGGAATCCTGCTCCTGGGCCTGCTGGC
>DMJJ01000189.1 GCA_003452185.1 Verrucomicrobiales bacterium
CCCCCTCCACACGACCGCCCCCCTTGAATGTGGCGCGGACCTGGCCCCCCGGTTCGGTGAGCTGGAGCGTGTAGTCCACGGGACCATCCGGGTCCAACGCCACCCCCTCGACGACGAGTCTCCCCTCACGGATGACCCCGTTCTGGCGAGGCGAGGTGATTCGTGCCGTGGGTGGGATGTCCCCCCCTGTCGCAACCCCGACCCGGACCGGCGGCGACCGATGCACCGCGCCCGTTTCATCCAGCAGCTCCGCCTCGAGCCGATGGAAGCCAGGTCGCGCCGGAACCCAGGAGGCCGAATACGGGGGGTGAGCCCCCTCCCAAATGGCCTCCCCGTCGTCCAGCAATCGGACTCGCGCCACGGCCGCCGACAACGAGCGCAAGGCCGCGGTCACATCCACCGACTCCCCAACCGAGAACACCGTCCCCTCCTCCGGCTGGAGGATCTCCAAAGCCGGGGCCTCGATCGCCACCCTCACCGAAACCGGAAGTGACCGCACGCCATTGGAGGAGATCGCGACGTATCCAAGGCGGTCCAAGCCGACGAGGTCCAAGGGAGGCGTGTACAGGATCACCCCCCCCTGAGCCGAGGCAACGGCGGACCCGAGGCTCGGCGAGCTCACCGAGAGCAGCCGGTCCCCCGGAGGGGCATCAGCGAGGACCCTCAGCACGTTGTCGTGGCTGTTGGCCAGCACAGTGAAGGATTGCTCCGGGGATGGCGGGCCCGGCCGGAGGAGGTCGGGGAGCCCGAGGTCAAGATTCACCCGCTGCGATCGTTCGCCATCCGCTTCAGCCCGAATCACGTAATGCCCTGCCGGGGGGTTCGTCAGGGTCATGCGGGTTCCCGAGACCCGCCAGACTTGCTGCCCTTGGGCGGAGTCGGCGAAGAACGTCGTCTCGGCAGGGGAGCCCCCCCGGAGCGGGATCACGGAGAGGTCCACCCGGTCGGGCGCGGGCTGGGAGGCATCGAGCCTGAGACCCGGGCTTCGGTCGTCCACCTCCAGGCGAAGGTCTCGGAACCCCGCCCAACTCCAGCTTCCCAGCAGTTCCAAATCGAACACGGACTCATGGATCTCCCCGGGCTGGGTCGGCGTCACCTCCCACGAGAACGTCACCTCCCCTCCGGCGGACAGCGTCACGGGGTCCGACGGCGCAAAGCGGTGCTCCAAGCCGGGATCGTATCCGAGGGCGACCGGCAGAACATCGATGATGGGAAAGGCGGTGAGGTTTTGGACTCTCAGTCGAAAGGTCCGCCCGATGGAGGGAACCGGCCCCAGGACCACGCCGTCGGCCAGCGGGACCGCATCCACCGTGACACTGAGCGGCTCCGCGCCCAACGGGCTCTGGATCAGCTCGAGGAGGTAGTCTCCGCCATCGCCAGGCCGGTCCCCCGCGACCTCGATCCAGTAGTCCCCCTGCCGCAACAGGACGCACTCGAGTCGAAGGGTGGTTTCCCCCAAACCCTCCCCATCCAGAGGGTCTGCCGGATAGGCCGCGGACGCGAGGATCTCTCCTGCGGGATCCTTCACGTAAAGGTGGGCCGGGAACCGCTCCGGCCGGAGCGTCAGTTCCAGGAGGGCCGATCCAGTCGCGTGGTAGCGATAGACATGCCCGTTGTGAAGCGGGCCACGGGTCGGGGAAGGGCCCGTGCTCAGGTTGGTCAGGATCACCTGATCCCCGTCCCCCAGCCCGATCGGGATCGCCCCCTCCAGTCGAATCCGAACCTGCCCCGTGATGCTCCCCCCGCCGTTGAGTTGCGCGGTGTACCGGAGGCGGTCGACATCCGCGGGGGTCGGGTTGTCGGCCGGGGTGTACAGGATGGCTGAGCCCCCGTCGGTCAACTCCGCAGTTCCGGCGAGTGCCCCTTCGACACTCAGCAGCTTCACGGGCAGAGGAACAATGTCATTTCCCAGCACGTCGAGCCTGAGCGGCCCGCCCGCCCGCAGAATCGAGAACTCATCGTCCACAGCGGCGGCCACCTTCGGAGCATCGGCGAGCGAAGCCGGGTCCGAGGCGGGTGTGAGCACCGCAAGCGCAACGAGAGTCAGGAAATCCTCCGACCCAGGATCCTCCGAGTACCGGGTGCGCAAGACGGACGGGGTCGCGGTCACCCACTCCGCCGGCACGGGGATGCGCGCGATATCCCAGAGCCCGAGGTTCTCCCAGCATTCATGGTGCGCGCCCGGGACCGAGGTGCCGGCGAAGAGCTGGCGTTGCTCCTCGTCGCACACGGAGACGGGGCCCGGGGATAGGAGCAGCGCATCATCCCAAAGCAGATCCGGGTCCAGGAATCCGCCACCCACGTTCCCATGCTGGCCGTCGGAGACATGGAGTTCCAGCTCGACGGGGCTCCCCGGGGGGATGGGTGGAAGCCTCACCCCCCACCCGCGGTCACCCACATTGCCCGCCCGCACCCCGCCCCATCGATCGAGCGGAGCCCGGTTTCGATGCCCTTCCCGCAGAAACATTCCACCGACCCACAGGTCCCCGGAATCAACCATCTCGGCGATCGCCTCCACCCGGTCACCAGCCCCGCCGGGAAAGGGGACGAAGGTCTCGAGATCCAGCGACCCGTCGACCAGGCGGACGAGAAGCCGCGTCTCGCTGCTGCCGTCCGCCGCGGAGAGCTGGAGATGTCCCCCAACCAGGAGAAGTTGGTTTCCCCACGGCCCCTCGGTGCCCGGGGACTCTGGCAGGAGTGTCAAAACCTCCTGTCCAGGGAGCTGGTTCAACTCGCCCGGCTCCCAGCTTTCGTCCAGCCCCCCGCCGACCAGGAGACGCGCCACGCCATGACGACGAAAACCGGACACGGAGGTGAATCCGCCTCCGACGTAAAGTCCGGAATCCCCCCCCCAGGCCAGTGCGCGGATGGGGCCGTCGAACTCCAGAGGGCTCGGGGTGATGCGGCCTTCGGGGTCGACCGTAGCGAGGCGAACTGGATCGGGCGAGTCAGGAAGCCGAAAATCGCCTCCGACCACCACACCCCCCCCGCCCGGACGGGGTGCGAGAGCCAACACGTCGCCCGTGAGCGGGAGACGCACGAGAACATTCCCCTCGGCGCCCAGGGCCGCGAGGCCGAAGGAACCACCCACCCAAAGGAGCCCATCGGTTTCACACAGCGCGGAGACACGCTCCCCCTCAGGCAGCCCCGGGAGGAAGCCTGGGTCAAGCCGCCCCTGACTCTCCAACCGGGCAAGCCCTGGACGTGGCTGGCCGCCCACGGCACCAAACGGGCCGCCGATATACACCCCCCCGGCTGGAGAAGGGAGCAGGACCTCAATCGGGCCGTCGGGGCCTGCCCCCGGATCGAACCCCAGGTCAAGCTCGCCTCCCGGAAGAAGTCGGGCGATCCGGCGTCGGTTGACGCCCGCGGCCTCTGTGAAGTCCCCGCCCAGGAGGACCGCCCCCTCTGGCATCAACGCGATCGCGTGCACCGAGTCATTCAACGACGGGGCCCAGGGCCCATTCGACTCGTTCCCGCTCCAGAGCCAAAGATCGTGACGACGCGTGGGATCCGGCTCCTGATACACCACCACCAACGAGGCTCCGTTGACCTCGATTTCCTCCATCTTTCGGAACCCCGTGAGAGCATAGTTCCCATCTCCGGCGACGAACCGGGTGACATCCGCCCGGTAGGCTTGCGCGCTCGCGAAGGGGTGGCGGTCGGCATAGCTCCAGTGATCGTCGTGCGAGACGCCGATGAGTTCCCCGGTGATCCACGCCCCCTGAAACTGAACCGTCGCATTGGCATTCGGCCAGGCCGAGTCGCCGGGGCCGTGCCAATACAACCAGGCACGCACCACGGGCCCACGAACTCCCGTGAGGGAGAGGGTGCCATCGCCGAAGCCGCGCAGCCCCCCGATTCCGGCGCTCGCATACCCCACGGCGTGGAACTGCTCCCACGGGTCGCGATCCTCCACCGTGACTTGCATCCGGTCGGTGGTCATCAGGCCGGAGGCATCCCGTGCCCTCAGCTCCAGCTCGTAGTGCCCGGGGACCGTGGCACGGGCCACGGTTGTGGCCCGATCCGGTGAGTCCCATTGCAGCTGCGCCGGCCCCGAGATCTGCGACCAAAGGATGTCAGGTGGCCGCCCGTCGGGAAGGCCATCCCGCCCGATGCCGTCATCCTCCACACGTCCCACCAGCTGAAAGGGGCCCCGAACCGTGAGGTCGGGCCCCGCCGAGACCAGGGGCGGGGCGTTCGTGCGGAGCACGGTGAGGTTGAGATGCCGCGAGGCGTGGAAGGCTCCATCGCGCACGGCGAACTCGAAACCATACCGACCAGGGACCTCGAAGCGGGCCGTGGCCAGCGGGCCGGCTCCCCGGATGCCCACGGGGCCCGGTGCGTCGACCACCCTCCAGCCCGCCTCGAGGTCCGCGGAGCAGTTGTCGCAGACTCCGCTCAGTCCGGCTTCCGAGGGGAGCCAGATGGTCTGATCCGGGCCGACCGTGAGTCGGGGGACCAGGCGGGTTGGGTCCGGGCAGAGTCCGCTGCCAAGCCCGGCAAACAGGGAGGAGAGTCGGCTGAAGTCCGGCTCCAGGAGGACTTCCTCCCCCGCGCCGACGATGTCGCGGAGGTGGGCCACGTCGGGCTCCGGTCCGATCCCGCACGCGACAACCCGGATGCCCCCCGCACGGGCGGAAGCCGCAATCGCGACCGATTGGGTCACGAGGAGGCTCAACGGGCGATCCCGAGCCGACTCCTGTCCGTCGGTCATGATGAGAATCACTCGCTCGCTGGCGGGGCTGGACAAAAGGCCGGTGGCCGCCTGGAGGCCGCTGCCGACGAACGTCTCCTCGCACGCGAGGCCGTCGGGACGTCCCACCCGTTCGACGGTCGCGATTCCCTCCAGGAGCCGGGAGACATCGGACGTAAGGGGGACATGGACAAAGGCCGATCCGCAGAACGAGATCACCCCGACCTGTCGCCATCCCTCGACCGGCCCGAAAGCGCGAACAAAGTTCGTGGCGGCCCCCCTCATGCTCGCCACATCTCCGGCGGACATCGACCCGGTGCGGTCGATCACGAGGGCGACGTCCACCGGACGCGAGCACCCTCCTTCGACCTCGACAGCCTGAAGGCGCGGGAGGCTTGCGACCCCACCGCCATCGACCAGCTGCCAAGTCCAGGAATGAAGCGGCGCGAGCGGATTCCCTGGCGCCGGAACGCATTGAATCGCGCGGGCGATGGCAGTCGCCTCGAGGGTTGTGATGGCGGGCGCAAGCTGGACTTCCAGCCGCGGCCCCTGCTCGACCACCCGGCCCAGAATCGCCCCTCCGAGAGTGAGGACGTGTGCGGGGTCCTCGTGCAGGGGGCCCGAGGGGTCGACCCGGAGAAGGTCGCCCGCCGTGGGGGACCCCAGCGCGGGCGCGATCCTCAGGGTTCCGCCGCCGACGCCAGGGGCCACGGGTGAGAGGATCTCCGCGCTGCCTGCGAGGGTGAAGGGAACGAGTGCCGGAACCCGTTGAACGCCGGTATTGAGATTGATCGAGGGACGTGCCGAGCTCGCGGTGTCCGGGGTCTCGAGGAAGGCGCGAAAATAGAGTTCCCCCTCACCTGCGAGGGGCAGGTCAAAGATCCCCTGCCCCGGGTCCCCGAGGGCCACGGGAACGAACCCCGACCCGTCTTCGAGCAAACGGGAAGCCGACTCGATCCGGATCCGTTGCCCGGGGGTCACCTGGTCCACGGCGAGCCGGAGCCTCCCGTCGGACGGGGCCTCGATAGGATGAAGATGGAGGTCGGCTGAGCAGATCCCGGCAAAGAGCAGGGATAAGAGCGTGAGGGGTTGATGGAGGCGGGGCGTGGTTTCCCTGGCAAGCCGTAGAGCGCGCATATGAGTCAATCCTTGTCCGGGCAAGGCTACCCGGCAGCGGAGCAACGCCAATCGCGAGAACTAGGGGATTTGAAAAGAAAGTTGGAGCGAGCTTCCCTAGAAGTAGGGAAACCGTGGGGCGATCCGACGATCGCGGCTAGCGGCCGGCCAGAACTTTCCGGTAGGCGGGCTCACGGTGGTAACGACGCCCGAGGAGACCCCGCAGCGGGTCGGCTTCCTCGGAGCAGAACCCGACGGCCAGGTGTCGACGCCACCCCTCGGCATGCCGATACCGTCGCGAACGCCGTCCCAAATCCCGTGAGAATTCCTCGATGGCCGCGAGGTAGGAGTCCATCCCCTGGGAGACGTCCAACCACTCCTTCTGACTGACATGCGCCGCGGCGGCGTGGCGCTTCTTGGCCAGCACGGATCCAATGTCGACGTACGCCTCGGGAATCACCCGCACCCCGAGCGGATCGCGCAGCATGTGCGGCATCGCGTGGTAAATCGTGACCTCCCCACCCACATGCGCCCGGGGGGGAATGCTCCGCCAGTTGGGAATCCCCCGTGCGAAGGCCGCCGTCACCGCCAACCGGCAGGTGTTGGTGTGGTCCTCCATGTAGTCGGCAGGTGAGTGCGTCAGCAGAATCCCCGGATTCACCTCGCGGACCACGGCCGAGAGCCGCCGGAGGAGCGGGAGAGTGTAAAGGACTTCCAGGTCGTCACAGAGGCTCGGATGCCACTCGGCACCCAGCCTGCGGGCACCCTCGCGCGCCTCCAGGCGGCGCAGGGTCCGGGTCCGTGCCGCCGAGTGAACCGAGCTCCCGAGGCTCCCGCTGGAGAGCGTCATGTAGTGGAGCTCACAGCCGGCCTTCCCGAGCAGGAGGAGCGTCCCCCCCATCATGAACTCGATGTCGTCCGGATGGGCGGCGACGGCCAGGACTCGGGGACGTGGGATCACAACGGGATCTGGGAGAGGCGAACCGGGCGCCCTCCGGCGGCGGCCGACTTGTCGGCGGCAAAGATCACACGGTGCGATTTCAGGGCCTCGGAAAGGCTCGTCAGCGGCATCTCACGCCCATCGGCCAGCGATTTGAAGAAGGCCTCAAACTGCGTCTGATAGGGATGATCCGCGACGTCGCCGGAATCAATCGGGTGAATGCTCAGCTCGCTCCACTTCTTCTTGTTCAGCGAGGCCAGCTTGTTGGTGTGAATCTTTCCATCAAGGAGGCTCCCCTCGCTCCCCACCAGGTGGACATGGAAGTAATAGGGCTGGAAGCAATCGATCACCGAGGCGCACTTCCCCACGCGCCCGTCCTTGAACTTGATGAGCGAGGTGGTGGTTGTGGGATACTCATAGGGACGAAAAACCTCGTGGCTCGAGGCGGTGTTGAGGCTGGTGACCGTGTCAACCTCCCCGCCCATGCAAAGCAGCAGCGCATCGAGCGCGTGACAGCCTGCCGAGAGCAGGCTGCTGCCGCCACCGCTCTTCTTCACGTTCCATCGGTACTGTCCATACCAGGGGCCGACCCCGTGGTAGTAGTCCACCTCGCCGTAATGCACACGCCCAAGGAGTCCGTTGTCGATCACCGACTTGATAGTCAGGAACTGCCCGGAGTACCGGACCTCAAAGCAGACACAGGTCTTCACACGCGCCTTGCGGGCCGCCGCCTCGATGGCGCGGCATTCCTTCCATGTCAGGGCGATCGGTTTCTCGAGGATGAAGTGCTTCCCCGCAGCGGCGGCAGCGAGTGCGCTTCGTGAGTGCTCCCACGGGTAACCGGTGATATCGACGACATCCAGGTCCTTCTGGGCGAGGAACTCCTTCTGGCTGGTGAATGATCGGACCGGGTGTCCGTACTTGGCGCTGAGCTCCCGGTCATCCAAGGGACGGGCCGAAAGGATCGAGGTGACCTTCGCCAGGCCGGTGTTGTTGATGGCAGGAATGTGAGCCGTGGCAGCCCACCCGTGTCCGATGACGCCAACGTTGAACTGTTTCATGAAAGAGTGTGGGACGACGTTACCCAAACCGGACCGCGCATGGCAATCTTGGGGTTGCGGCCCGAAGGCCGGTCACCGCGCATCCTGGAGCAGGCCCCGGGTCAGGAGCAGCGCCCCAACCGGAACCGGATCCTCGGCAAGGGCGGCGAGAGCGATCCGCGGACCGGGATGGAAAACCTCCATCAGAAACCGCGGAAGCATCCCCGCCACCGCGCTCCGGAGCGGCTCCCCAACGAGCGAAAGCCCACCCCCAAGAACGATGACCTCCGGATGGAAAAGGTGGACGACATGCGAGAGGGCGAACGCCAGGTCCTCCGCAGTCTCAGAGAGGATCCGCCCTGCGAGGGGATCCTGCTCGGCGACTGCCGCCGCCAGATGGCGGGCCTCCCCCCTTCCCAGCCCGGCTGCCCGGCGGGCGAGCGCCCCCCCGGGCTCGGCCTGGATCGCCTCGCGGATTCTCCGATCGACGGCCCAGCCGGAACATCTCTGCTCCACGATCACCCCGGAGCGGTCGAGCCGCAGATGCCCAATCTCAGCCTCCCCGGGCTTCATTCCATGGTACACCGCCCCATCCACCACCAACCCTCCCCCGACTCCGCTCCCGAGGGTCACATAGAACACCGGGTTCGCCCCCTGCCCCGCGCCGAGGTGAGCTTCCCCCAGGGTGGCCGTGTTGGCGTCGTTCTCCAGGATCACCGGCAACCCGGTCAGGGAGCCAAGCCAGTCCGAGATTGGAAAATCAGACCATCCCTTCACCTGATGGGAGCAGGCGATCCGCCCTCGATCCCGATCCACCGGCCCGCCGAACCCGACGCCGATCGCACGAGCCGGGGTCGCCGCCAGAAGGGTCGCCAGGATGCGGGCGATCTCGGACTGAATCCCCGCCGCCCCCGCGGCAGGGTCCACCGTAGCCCGGTGCCGCTCCGTGATCCGCCCGGAAAGCTCCCCCCGGACGACCTGCAGCTTGGTTCCGCCAATCTCGATTCCGATCACGCTCATGAGCTCTCCTTGGAATGGGTGGACGGGGAAACGGCCCGGTGGGTCAGCCCTTCCACTTGATGTTGCAGCCGACACTTGGCTTCTGCACCCCCGCGATCGGCCGGCCCGTGAGCACCGCCTCGACGGCCGCCCGCAAGTCGCCCCCGGTGACGGGAATCCCGTTGCCCGGGCGGCTCGCATCGAACTGCCCGCGATAAGCCAGCCGGCGATCGGGTCCAAAGAGGAAAAAGTCGGGGGTGCAGGCGGCCTGGTACGCCCGGGCCACTGCCTGCGACTCGTCGTGGAGATACGGGAAGGTGTATCCGGCCTTGAGGACCTCCCCCTTCATCCTGTCGGGGCCATCCTCGGGAAACCGCGCGGCGTCGTTGCTGTTGATACCGACGACCGCCACCCCCCTTGGCATATACTCCCTGGCAAACGCGGCAACCCCGGTCCGCACATGGTGGACGTACGGACAGTGGTTGCAGAGGAACATCACCACAAACGCCGGGGCATCGGCATGGTCGTGGAGCGAAACCGTCCGCCCCGTGGCGGGCTCCGGCAGGGAGAACGCCGGAGCCGGCGTCCCCAGGGGAAGCATGGTGGAGGGCGTCAGGGCCATGGGGGAGTGTTGTGAACCCCGCGGTCCGGTGTCCAACCGAAACGACGGGGGCTGCGGAGGGGTAAAAACAGATCAACCCGGGCCGGCGAACCGGCCCGGGTTGGAAGTGGAACAGGTGGCCTGCGGGGCAAACCTCCGCCGCGGCGGAGGCCAGCACCCGTCAAACTCACAGGCTGCTGATCAAACGGCTCCCACCCTTCTGGGAGAGATCCATCTTCTTGGCAGCCGCATCCTTCGAGCAGCCCGACTTGGCGCCGGCGCAGGCCGACTTCGCCTTGTCGCAGCACGGAGCCTTGGCGGCCTCCTTGGAGTCGGCGGCCTGCACGGAGGCAGTCATCGAAACGAGGAGAACGGAGAGAGAAACAATCAGCGTTTTCATAGTTGTCTGGGCACCGGGCGGAGTTGAATGGAGAACGCCCGTTGCGCTCCAGTATATGACGACAGAATCCCTCATGAATTCAACAAAAAACACTCATGCTAAGGGGTGATGAACCCCCAGCGGCAGCCCCCCCCCGCCACCCCAAGGTCGGGAGTGGCGGGGGAGGCGAAGGACCCGGCATCCAGGCCTTCCGGTCGGTTCTCAGGAGGGTTGTCCCGGCTGCGGGGGGCCGACCCGGTAGGGACGCATCATCTCGTTGTCCTCGTGTTCAACGATGTGACAATGCCACGCGTACTGCCCAGGTTGGTTGAAGCGGGCCCGGATCCGTATCACCTCCCCAGGGTAGCTGATGACGGTGTCCTTCAGCCCCGCCTCCCAAGGCTCCGGGGCACGGACATTGCCGGTGAACTGAAACGGCTCGACCGGGGATCCGAGCCGGTCGAGGACCAGAGTCTCCCGATTCACAACCTCGAAGGGAGCCTCGTGGATGTGCATGGGGTGGGCATCGGCGGTGGTGTTGTAGATCTCCCAGAGCTCCGTGGAGCCGGGAGCAGGATTCTCTGTCACGGGATCCGCCCACATGTTCGGCTGGGGGTTTCCAGTCGAGTCGACCGTGCCGAGCATTCCGGCCACCGGCCCCTCCACCGGAGCCCCGGAGGCGTCCCACCCGGCTCCCGACATCTCCATGATCACAACCGGCCGGACGACGGTATGAGCGGGGAGCGGTGTGATGGAGGGAAGCCCGAGGTATTGCGGAGGTGTGCTGGTGTCGGCCGACACGGCGGGCCCAACGCGGAACTGGAGAACCTGGCCGGTGGTCGCAGGATCGGCCGGGGCAAAGTCCGCGTCCGGCACCCCGCCGCCGAACGGTTCGTCTGGTGCGACGTTGCCAAGGGTGTAATTCCCCTCGGGAACATTTGTGAAGTCGACGATCACGTCGGCCCGTTCTGCCAAGGCCAGAAGAAGCCGGTTTGCGTTCACGGCGGTCAGGTTGACAGGCGCAGGCAGGAAGCCGCCCTCATTCCCAATCTGCCACACCTCGACCCCCGGAATGGAGGCGAAGTTGAGCATCAGGAATCGGGACTGGCAGCCGTTTAGAAAGCGAAACCGGTAGCGCCGCCGCTCGACCGCTTGGTAGGGCCAGGTGTTCCCGTTGACCATGATACAATTGCCAAAAAACTCAGGGTTCCACATCGGAGGAATCGCCCCTTGAGGGATGTAGTTCCTGACGATCCCGTCAAAATACTCCCGGGTGTCGGGGTAGAAGAGCGAGCCGTCGGCGTTGAAGGCACGGTCCTGGATGGCAATGGGAATCTCGTAGTAGGGTTTCGTCGAGGGAAACGCATCCGACGCGGCGGGAGCAGGCCCTGGGAAGACGGCCGGCTTGCCCGTGCGACGGTCCACTGCGGCGGAGTCCCCGGCGGGTCCCCCCCGGACGATGTAGAACCCCGCCCCCCCGGCGTAGACGTTCAGCCGCGTGAGCCCCAGGGTGTGGTCGTGATACCAGAGCGTGGATGCCCGGTTCAGGTTTGGGTATTGGTAGCTCGCTGCTCCGGCCTCCCAGACCACCCCCCGCTTGGCCAGCGCCTTTTTGGCGAAGAACCCGTACCAGGTTCCCGACTTCGCATACCCGTCCGGGAGGTTCGTCGCGTCCGGAAGGTACCAAGCCTCGGAATAGCCGTCGCTCTCATCCCCAACTCCCACCGCGCCATGCAAGTGGGTCACGAGGGGGACGGGCCCCGTGTACCTCCCGGGGGTCGCCTGGAAGGCAGGCCGGCTGTCCCGGCCCGCCACCCCACCACCCGGGTTGGCCCAATGGATCGTCGGATCGACGGCGAAGAGGTGAGGCAGGTAGCGGCCGCGGGCATCGAGAAGCTCGTTGACCCACTTCACGCGGACGGGCCGGTTCCATTGGGCCTCGATGGTCATCGAGGGGGCGTTGTAAATCCTCGGGGCTCTCGCGCTTCCAACCTCGACGGGGCCGTATCCCCAGACAGTCGTCTTAGGCATCCCGGCGGGGAGAACCTGCTGGGAAAACTGCCGCATCGAAATCTTGTACGAATCGACCTTCTGCCCGCTTGCCAGGGCCAGGATGCTCGCAACGGGCATCACCGGGGGGATGAGCATCGGTGTCTGGAACTTTGGGATGGTCGTCGGATCGAGGGTGCCCACGGGCACCTGTGCGGCGACATTCAGGACACCTCCCCTCCAGGGAAAAAACAAGCCGGCGCCCGCCGCACCCATGATCTTGATGAACTCTCGTCGTTTGCTCTGAGTGGTCATTGATGTCATCGATGGTTGATAGTTGTCTCACCTCTGAACTCACCTCCTGCTCGGCACGGCACGGTCCGCCGCATCCTGCGGCACCCTGTGAAAAGACACCTCCCTCCAGACAGCTCTTGCGGGCCGCATCGATTCGAGTAGTTCACGGGCGGGGCTAAGAAAGCGCCCGACTCCAGCTCCGTCAAAAAAATTATCTCCGCCCCCGGGTGGGTCGTCCGGGTCCGCAAGCGGCTTGCTCCGGCATCGCAAGTCGTTGCAAAAAAACGGCCCCTGAATCCGAAGGCGACCCACCGCCGACCTGCGACATGGAGTTGCGAGCAAAAAACCCGCAGGCCGGGGATCGACCTGCGGGCGCGGATGGGGGAGGGAGCGTTGTTTACTTTTCCCCTTCGGAGCCCCCACCGGGGGGCTTGGGCAACGGCTGGCCCGGCTGGACCGGGCCGATCCGATAAGGGCGCATCATTTCGTTGTCCTCGTGCTCCACGATGTGGCAATGCCAGACAAACTGGCCGGGGGTGGTGAACCGCGCCCGGATGCGGGTCACCTCTCCGGGGTAGGCAATGACCGTGTCCTTGAACCCAGCCTCCCAGGGTTGCGGCGGACGGACGTTCCCGGTGAACTGGAACGGTTCCACGGGCGCACCATCCCGCCCGAGGACGAGTTGCTCCCGGTTCACGACCTCGAACACCGCCTCGTGCACGTGCATCGGATGCGCGTCCGCCGTGGCGTTATAGAATTCCCAAACCTCGGTTGACCCGAGTGCAGGGTTCTCCGTGATCGGGTCGGACCACATGGCGGCCTGGGGGTTTCCATCCGCATCCACCGTTCCGAGCATGGCGGCCACGGGCCCCTCAACCGGAACCCCGGAAGCATCCCATCCCGCGCCCGACATCTCCATCAGGGAGACGGCCCGGACCACCGTCTCCTGTGGGAGACGGGCGATGCCCGGGAGCTGCAGGTAGCGCGGGGGCGTGGTGGTGTCCAGCGAGAGAGGCGGCACGACCCGGAACTGGAGGATCTGCCCCGTGGTCGCGGGCTCGGCAACGTCGAAGTCCGAGCCCGGCTCCCCCCCGCCGAAGGGCTCATCCGGCCCCACGTTCCCGAGGACATACTGCCCGACCGGAACGTTGGTGAAGTCCACGATGACATCCGCCCTTTCGGCAAGCCCCATGAGGAGCTTGTTGGAAAAGTCCCCGGTGATGTTGACCGGGGCGGGAAGGAGGCCCCCCTCGTTTCCAATCTGCCAGACCTCCACTCCGGGCATGGCGGCGAAGTTGAGGATCAGGAAACGGGACTGGCACCCGTTGAGAAACCGGATGCGATACCGCCGCTTTTCCACAACCTGATAAGGCCAGGTGTTGCCATTCACCATGATGCAGTTACCAAAGAACTCAGGGTTCCAGATCGGCGAGACCTCCCCCTTGGGGATGTAGTTCTTCACGATCCCGTCGAAGAATGCGCGGGAATCGGGGTAGAACAGGGAACCATCGGCATTGAACGCACGGTCCTGGATGGCAATGGGGATCTCGTAATAGGGGCTAGTCGGAGGGAACGGGTCCCCTGCCCTGGGAGCCGGTCCGGGAAGCACCGCGGTGCGTCCCGTCCTGGAGTCCTTGATGGCGGCATCCCCCGACGCGCCGCCACGGATGATGTAAAACCCCGCCGGACCCGCGTAGACATTCAAACGCGTCATCCCCAGGGCATGATCGTGATACCAGATGGTGGATGCACGGTTGAGGTTCGGATACTGGAACACGGCGTATCCCTCGCCCCAGCTGGCCTGGAACTTCTGCTGCGCCTTTTTCTGGAAGAACCGATACCAGGTGCCGACACGGGCGTAGTCCTCCGGGATGTTCCTTGCCGCCGGAAGCCACCACGCCTCCGCATAGCCGTCGCTCTCATCCCCCACCCCGACGGCCCCGTGGACGTGGGTCACAATGGGCACAGGCCCGCGATATCGCCCGGGAGTGGAGCGGAAGGAAGGGCGGGAGTCCCGCCCCGCGGAGCCACCTGGCGGGTTGGCCCAGTGCAGGGTCGGGTCGACCGGCAGGATGTGCGGGAGGAAACGCCCACGGTCGTCGACCAGATCGTTGATCCACTTGACGCGAACCGGACGATTCCAAAGCGCCTCGATCGTGAGCGATGGGGCGTTGTGAATCGTCAGCCCGGTGGGACTCTCCGACTTGACCGCTCCGTAGCCCCAAACCTTCGTCTGGGGCAACCCTGCGGGCAGTATCTGCTGCGACAACTGCCGCATCGAAATCTCATAGTAGTCCGCCTCCTGACCATCCCGCTGAGTCACCACGCCGGCGCGCGGCATGACGGGAGGAATCAACAGCGGAGTCTGGTACTTCGGGATCATCAGAGGATCGAGCGTCCCTCCGGGCAGCTGTGCCATCACGGGCTGAAGCCCACCCTTCCACGGCAGAAACAGCCCCGCCCCGGCAACTCCCATCACCTTGATAAACTGACGACGATTGGCCTCGGTTTTCATGTTTGCCTCCAAGTACTGTTTGGGTTTTTTCAAACTTCTTGAATCACCGCCTCCCCGCCGAGTTCCCTTCTGCCCAGCCCACCCAATCACGTCGCCGGAGCTCACTGAAGAGACCTGCCCGAACGTAAGAAACGGCTAATTAGGTTAAACAATAAGCAATCCATCGGGATCAATGTTAATTAGTTCTAACAATTACAAGTTGTTCAGCTCTATACAGCTGAGCTTCGAGAGAATTCTTCCCAACTTCGCGGAGGCTTAAGGAACCGTCTGGGGCTAGGGGGGTGGGAGGACGCGGGCCCCTCCTCGCTGCGACTACTCGACCACGAGTCGGGTGAAGGGGAGGACCCGTGCCTGGAGGAAGACCCAGAGTCCGATGCCCGAGGCGAGGATGAGGCTGTGCCAGAGGACGAACCGAAGGATCGCGGCCTCGTGGCCGAAAAACCGGGTGGCGGTGCTCGCGACGACGATACTCTGGGCGTCGACCATCTTGCCCATCACGCCGCCTGAGCTGTTGGCGGCCCCCATAAGATAGGGGCTCAGCCCTATCTGCTGGGCGGTCACCTGCTGGAGGCTTCCGAAGAGGACATTCGATGCGGTGTCAGAGCCGGTGAGGGCCACCCCGAGCCAGCCGAGCAGGGTTCCGAAAAACGGATACAGGTAGCCTGTGTTGGCGAGTGCGAGTCCGAGTGTTGCGTCGGCGCCGGAGTATTTCGTCACATTCCCCAAGGCCAGCATCGCAGCGATGGTCAGCAGCGAGAACCGGACCTGACGGAGGGTTCGCGCCCATGCCAGCCCGAGCTCCCACGGGGTGCACCCCATGGCCAGGCCGGAGAGCACCGCCGCGACAAGGATCGCCGTTCCGGTTGCCGAGAGGAGGTTCAGTTTCAGCTCGGCCGACTCGGCCTTCGCCCCGGCGGGGGCCACCGGGGCGACCCGCTGGACTTGGAGATGCAGCCCGGGGACCGGGACCTTCAACGGGCACCAGGCGTCGAGCTGTTGGCGCACCCCGGGAATCCCCCAGACGAGAATCGTCAGGGTGAGAACCCCCCACGGCATCCAGGCAAGGGGGATGCCGGGCCGCGCCTCCCTCTCCGGCTGGATTCCCCGCACGCCCTCGTCCGGCTCCAGGCGCATCAATGCCCGGGGATGCCAGTAACGGAGGAGCAGGACGGTGGCACCGATCGAGCAGGCACCGGAGAGGATGTCGACCAGGTACGGGCCGAGGAGGTTCGACACCAGGAACTGGGGGATGGCAAAGGAGAGTCCGGCGACGAGGGCCGCCGGCCAGACCTCGACCGTGCGCCGA
>DMJJ01000019.1 GCA_003452185.1 Verrucomicrobiales bacterium
GCTTTCGTCGCGACGGATTTTCCTGGAGGACCCAGTGGTGGAGGCCGCGCTTCGCCCGCCCCGTTCCAACCGCTGGCACCCTTCCCCCCAGGGAATCCCCGCGGGGGGTGTGCCGCCCCCGCTTCCGATCCTCACCTATCTCGTGAACGAGCTTCGGTCCGACGCCGGGGGGGCCGCTCCCTACTCCATGGTCACCGCGGCAGGCGCCCCATGGGTCCCTGCCGACCTTGCCGACGACGAGGTCGTGGTGACGGACTGGCTTGCGGAGGATCTGAAGGCGGGGCCGGGCGACGCCCTCTCGATGACCTACTACCTGCTCGACACCGGGAGCCAGCTGGTCGAGAGGACCAACCGGTTCTGGATCCGCTCGGTCGTGAAGCTCGAGGGGCGCTACGCCGATCCCTCCCTGATGCCCGAGTTCCCGGGGCTGGCGAAGGCGGAGAGCACCCGCGACTGGGATGCCGGGTTCAAGCTGGTGCATCCCATCCGCCCCAAGGACGAGGCCTACTGGAAGGAGCGTCGCGGCACCCCCAAGGCGTACATCAGCCTCGCCGCAGGGCAGAAGATCTGGGCCAACCGGTTCGGGCGTGTGACCGCGATCCGCTATCCGGCCTCTCCGGCCGTCCCGGCTTCGACTCTCCGCGAGTCCGTGGAGGCCTCGGTGCTCTCGAACCTCGATCCCGCGCGGGTCGGGCTTCGGTTTCAGCCCGCCCGCGGGGAGGCGCTGCGGGCGGCCAGTCAGGGGCAGGATTTTGGCGGGTTGTTCATCGGGTTCAGCTTTTTCCTCATCGTGGCGGCGTTGATCCTGACCGGGATGCTCTTCGCGTTCGGGGTCGAGCAGCGGCAGCAGGAGGTGGGAACCCTGCTCGCGTTCGGTTTCTCGCCCCGCCGGGTGCGTCGCGTGTTCAGGGCCGAGGGGTTTGCCCTGGCCTCCCTGGGTGGGAAGCTCGGTGTGGTGGGGGGCGTCTACTACGCCCAGGCGATGCTGCGCGGGTTGGGAACGCTCTGGCGCGACGCCGTCGGGACCTCCTCCCTTGAGCTGCACGTTGATCTTGTCACCCTGGCGATCGGGTACGCCGCGGCCGTCGGGGTCAGCATGGCCACCCTTGAGTGGGTGCTTCGCCGCCAGGCCCGCCGCCCGGCGCGCGAGCTCCTGGCGGGGGGGATGGGAGCAGGAGCAGGGGATGGCGTGGCGGCTGCCGTCGGACGCCCCTCGCGTCCCGTGATCGGATGGCTCTGGGGGGCCTCGCTCGTGGCTGCGGTTGGAATCACCGCCTGGGGGTTGATCTCCGGCGGGACGTTTGGCCCGGAGGCGTTTTTCGGGGCCGGCTCCCTCGCACTCGTCGCCGGCCTCGGGCTCGCGTCCCGATGGCTCGGGCGCCTTGCATCAGCCGGGGGGGGGAGGGCGTTCTCCTGGCTGGGGTTCGGGGTTCGCGGGCTCGGCCGCCGCCGCTCCCGGAGCCTGGCCACGGTGGCACTGCTCGCCTGCGGGAGCTTCCTCGTGGTGTCGATCGGGGCCAACCGCCTCGATGCGATGCGGGATGCGGCCCGTCGGTCCTCCGGAACCGGGGGGTTCGCGCTCCAGGCGGAGAGCGCCCTCCCGGTGCTGCCCGACCTCAACCGCCGTCCGGGCCGCGAGGCGCTCGGGCTCGAGGAGGGCGTGTTCACGAACGTCTCCTTCGTGGCATTTCGGGTCCGCGCCGGGGATGACGCCAGCTGCCTCAACCTGAACCGGGCCCAGCGACCCCGTCTCCTCGGGGTCGATCCCGAGGCGTTGGCTTCGCGCGGTGCGTTCTCCTTCGCCTCGGTGGCGCGCGGCTCCCCGGCCGCCGAGGGGTGGCGCCTCCTGCGTCCGGCGGGCGGTGCCCCGGCGGACGAGATCCCGGCCATCGGTGATGCGGCCTCGATCCAGTGGGCGCTTGGAAAGAGTCTCGGTGACACCCTCACCTTCGAGGATGAAGGGGGGCGCCCGTTCCGTGTCCGTCTCGTGGCCGCGCTTGCGAACTCAATCCTCCAGGGGAGCCTGATCATCGACGAGGCGGAGTTCACGCGGCGGTTCCCGGGTGCGGGGGGGCGGCAGTTCTTCCTGGTGGATGCCCCCTCGGGGGAGAGGGCCCGGGTCTCGGCCGAGCTCTCCCGCGGCCTCCAGAACCTGGGGGTCGAGGTGGTGGAAACCACGACCCGGCTCGCCCGGCTCAACGGGGTCCAAAACACCTACCTCAACACCTTCCAGCTGCTCGGCGGGCTGGGGTTGCTCCTGGGGAGCGCGGGCCTGGGGGTGGTGCTGCTTCGGAACGCGCTTGAGCGGCGCAACGAGCTCGCGGTCCTCACCGCGATGGGGTTCCGGGCCGCGCGACTTCATTGGCTGATGTTTGCCGAGCACGCCCTGCTGATGATCGTGGGCCTTGGGGTGGGGGTCGGGGCGGCCCTGCTGGCGGTCGTCCCCGTGACCCTGGCCCCGGGCGGGGAGACGCCGGTCCGGATGTTGACCTGGATCCTCGCCGGGGTGTTTACTCTGGGGCTGGTGTCGACCTGGGCCGCGACGCGGTTCGCGCTTCGGGGGCGGCTGGTGGAGAATTTGCGGACCGAATAGAATCTCGAAGCGATCGGAACTGTTGTCGTTTGAAAGCCCTGGTCACGAATGGTCGTCGTCCCGTGGAACGTGTGTTCCTCGTCGGCGTGGAATGGAAGTCCGGCTCCGCGTGGGAGACCCGGGACTCGCTTGAGGAATTGGAGGAGCTGGTCGCCACCGCCGGGGGGGATGTGGTGGGGAACGGGGTCCAGAAGCTGGAGTCCCCGACCGCGGCGACCTTCATCGGCACCGGCAAGGCGGCCGAGTTCGCCACCCGCTGCAAGACCGAGTCGATCGACACGGTGATCTTCGACGTCGAGCTCTCGCCGGCCCAGGCGCGCAACCTTGAGGAGGTCTTCGGGTGCAAGATCTTGGATCGCACCTCGCTGATCCTCGACATCTTCGCCCAGCGCGCCCGCACACGGGAGGGGAAGCTCCAGATCGAGCTCGCGCAGCTCCAGCACCTGCTCCCCCGGCTCACCCGGTTCTGGGGGCATCTCTCCCGCCAGAAGGGGGGCATCGGGATGCGGGGCGACGGCGAGACCCAGCTGGAGACCGACCGCCGTCGCGTGCAGGACCGGATCGCCCGCATCCAGCTGGAGCTCGACGAGGTCCGCCAGCACCGCTCCACGCAGCGCGAGGGGCGGCAACGCCGGCTCTGGCCCCTGGCCTCGATCGTCGGGTACACCAACGCCGGCAAGTCGACCCTGCTCAACACCCTCACCGGGGCCAGCGCCCTCGCCGAGGACAAGCTCTTCGCGACCCTCGACCCGACGACCCGCCGCCTCCGGCTCCCGAGCAACCAGAATGTCCTCCTCACCGACACCGTGGGGTTCATCCGCAAGCTTCCCCATGGGCTGGTGGAGGCGTTCAAGGCAACGCTTGAGGAGGTGGTGGTGGCCGACCTTCTCCTCCACGTCGTGGATGTGAGCCACCCCGGTGCCGAGGAGCAGATCGTGGCCGTGAACCAGGTGCTGGGGGAGATCGGGGCCGAGGGGCATCCCACCCTCATGGTCTTCAACAAGGTCGACCGGTTTGACTCCCGCGACCGCGTGAACCTCTTTCTGGAGCGGTTTCCCCGCTCCGTGGCGGTCTCCGCCCGATCGGGCGAGGGGATCCCGCAGTTGCTCGGCGAGCTGGGCGCGGCCCTGAAGCCGATCCGGCAATATGTTCGCCTGGAGGTGCCGCATGAGCGGGCGGCTGTGATCGCCCGGCTGCACGAGCTGGGCGAGGTGGTCGAGTGCGACTACGACGGACCGTGCGTCGGGATGAAGGTCCGGATCCAGCCGCACCACCGGGCCGACTTCGCGGATTACATCCGCGAGGATCTCTCCACCCGGGTCGACTGAACGCATCTTCTTGATTTCGCGCTTCTCACGCGCCGCGTCCCATCCTATGGTCCGGGCATGCTGGGTGGCGGGATCGTCAAAGGCATGGTCGAGACGGCGAGAAACTTCCTCGGGTCGTACACCGATGAGGCTCGCCTGACCACGGTTGAATACCCCGAGGAGCGCATCCCCGCGAAAGAGAACGCGCGCCAGTTTCCCTTCCTGGTGTTCGACGGCGCGGACCCGATGGCCGGGCTGCGGTGCGTCGCCTGCCAGATCTGCGAGAAGGAATGCCCCCCGCAGTGCATCTACATCGTCAAGGACACGGCCAAGAAGCCCGACTACACGGGGAAGCTCCAGTTCCAGCCGAAGGTCTTCAACATCGACCTCTCCGTCTGCATGAGCTGCCAGATCTGCGTGGAGGTCTGCCCGTTCGACGCGATCAAGATGGACACCGAGTACGAGCTCGCCCGCACGGACCGGTTTGGCGCGTTGGTTTTTGACAAGAATCGGTTGGCCAAACCGAATGCTTACTTTCACAAACTCCACCCAACCGACGGGGCTGAGGTGGATGGGCGCCTCGCGGCGGAAAAGGCGAAGGCCGAAGCCAAGGCCAAGGCGGATGCGGAGGCGAAGCTGAAGGCCGCCGCCGAGGCGAAGGCCAAGGCCGCAGCGGCGGCAGCCGCCGCCCCGCCCGTCGCTCCGCCCCCGGCGTCGCCCCCGGCCGCCTGACGCCCCCGGGACCGAGACTGAGACGACATGCTCGCATTTCTGCAAAGCCTGCTTCAGATGGTCTGGAAGACCGTCACGGACCAGCCATCCCCCAAGAGCCTCTTCCTGTCGCACGTCCCGGAGGAGTGGCGCCCGCTGGTCTCAGCCTTCCTCTCGGTGCTCCCGATCGTGATGGTCTTCCCGATGCTCTTCGCCCTGACGACGGTTGTGGAGCGCAAGGGGCTGGGGCGGATCCAGAACCGGCCGGGGCCGAACCGGGTCGGGCCCGCCGGGTTCCTCCAGTTCGCGGCCGACGGCATCAAGGCGATCATCAAGGAGGATGTCGTCCCGAGGGCGGCGGACCGGGTGGTGCACTTCATCGCCCCGCTGGTGCTGGTGGTTCCGGTGCTCCTGAGCTACTCCGTGCTGCCGTTTGGGCGGAATCTGGTGCCGATCGACCTCGACACCGGGCTGCTCTTCTTTTTCGCCGTGGGGGCGGTGACCGAGCTGGCGGTCTTCATGGCCGGCTGGTCGAGCCGGAACAAGTACTCGCTCCTCGGCGCGACGCGGGCCATCGCGCAGATGATCAGCTACGAGATCCCGCTCATCCTTTCGGCGCTCACGGTCGTCATGGTGGTCGGGACCCTCTCCCTCCCCGCCATTGCCGAGGCGCAGGGGCCGGCTCCCGGGGGATGGCTCTGCCGCTGGCATTTCTTCACACCCTGGGGGTTTGCCGGGTTCTGGCTTTTTCTCGTCGCCGCCTGCGCCGAGGCCAATCGCTCCCCGTTCGACCTGCCGGAGGGGGAATCGGAAATCATCGCGGGGTATTACCTCGAGTACTCGGGATTCAAGTTCGCCCTGTTTTTCCTGGGTGAATACCTCGGGCTGTTTGCCGCCAGCGGGCTTGGGATCACCCTTTTCCTCGGGGGGTGGCACGCCCCGTTCGCCTTTCTCGAGGGATGGATCCCGGGTTGGGTTTGGTTCCTTGGGAAGCTCGTCGCGCTGATCCTGCTCTTCATCTGGGTGCGCGGGACGCTGCCCCGGGTCCGGATGGACCAGTTGATGAACTTTGCCTGGAAGTTCATGCTCCCGCTCACGCTGGTGAACATGCTGGGAGCGGGCCTCTGGCACTTTTTGACCAACCCCATCGCGAGGTGGGGACTCCCCGCGGTGCTCATCGGGGGGGCGTACGTGGTTCTCGGCCGGGGCCTCATGCCGCGCTCGCGCGTGGGTCCCCGTGTCTACCGGTATGCGGACTGAACGGAAGGAAATGACCTGATGAACGGAATCACCCTCATCCTGGGACTGGTGACGCTCGCGGGGGCTCTGGCCTCGGTGGCGCTTCGGAACCTGGTGCATTGCGCCCTGGGGCTGATGGTGGCGTTCGCCGGGTTGGCCGGGCTTTACCTCTCCCTGGGGGCGCAGTTTGTCGGCCTTGTCCAGGTGCTCGTGTACATCGGGGCGGTCGGGATCGTGTTCATCTTCGCCATCCTCCTCACCCGCGGGGGAGGCTCGGAGTCGGGGTCGCTCTTCTCCACCTCGTGGGCCGTCGGCGGAGGAATCGCCCTCGCGGTCACGGGGGTGATGGCCGCGGCGCTGCTGCAAAGCCCCTCCCTCGACCGCGGGAGCGTGCGGGCCGCGGGGCCCACGGTCCGCCAGGTGGGGGAGAGCCTGATGGCCGACTACGTGATCCCGCTCGAGGTGATGGCGCTCCTGCTCACGGCGGCCGCCATCGGGGCCATCATCGTCGCCATGCCCGAGAAGGGAGACCCGGGCGCGCCCCCGCAGCCTCCCCCGGGCTGATCACCCCCCCGACCTGCCACACCCTGAACGCATGAACGAGCTTTCCTTCTTCCTCCTTCTCTCGACGCTCCTGTTCGGGATCGGGTTGGCCGGCGTCCTCGTGCGACGCAACGCCATCCTGGTGCTGGTGTCGGTGGAGCTGATGCTCAACGCGGCGAACCTCAACTTCATCGCCTTCTGGCGCCATGGGGCCGGGGGCGAGTCGGCGGGGCTTATGTTTGTCCTGTTTTCCATCGCGGTGGCCGCGGCGGAGGCCGCCGTCGGCCTTGCCCTCGTGATTGCCGTCTACCGGCGGTTCCGCACCGCGCACCTTGACCGTGTCGACACCTTGAAGGGATGAGCACCTCGACGATCCTCAATCTCCTCTGGCTGATCCCGGTGCTGCCGCTCGGGGCCGCGGGGCTCATCGCCCTGATGCCGCGGCGTTGCCGGACCGCCGCCGCCGCCCTGGCCATCGGGGCGCTGGCCGCGGGGTTCCTTCTCTCCTGCGCCGCCCTCTCCGCCGCGATCGAGGCCCACGGCGAGCCCCTGGTCCACAACTTCACCTGGCTCGAGTTTGGGTCGACGGCTCTCCAGCTGGGGTGGGTGTTGAATCCCCTCACGGCGGTGATGCTCGTGATGGTCACGTTCGTCGGGTCCCTCATCTTCATCTACAGCGTCGGGTACATGGCCGGGGATGCCAACTTCACCCGGTTCTTCTGCTTCCTGTCGCTGTTCGCCGCCGCGATGCTCGGGGTGGTGATCGCCAACAGCCTCCTGCTGCTCTTCGGATGCTGGGAGCTGGTGGGGCTCGCCTCCTACCTCCTGATCGGATTCTGGTATCACAAGCCGAGCGCGGCGGCCGCGGCCAAGAAGGCCTTCATCACGACACGAATCGGGGATGTCGGATTCTTCCTTGGGATGCTCTGGCTCTATTCCGAGACCGGCACCCTCCTGTTTCACGACCATGGCGCCGGATGCCTTGAGGCGTCGTCCCTCGCCCGGCTGGCCGGCACGACCCTTGGCGGGGCGATGGGGATCAGCACCGGGATCTCGCTCCTGCTCTTCTGCGGCGCCGCCGGGAAGTCGGGCCAGGTGCCGCTGCATGTCTGGCTTCCCGACGCGATGGAGGGGCCGACGCCGGTCAGCGCCCTGATTCACGCCGCCACGATGGTGGCGGCCGGGGTCTTCATGATCGCGCGGGTTTATCCCGTGGTGGCGGTGGTCCCGCCCCCCTCCGCCACTGCGGCCGAGGTGCGCCAGGTGCTGCACGCGGCGATGGAATCGGTCGACAAGGGGATGGGGGCCCCCGTTGCAACCCCCGAGGGGCACGCGCCGGCGGCGGTGATGAAGCCCGCCGAGCCCGCGCCTGGGGGCCACGCCGCCCCGGAGACGTCGACCGCCCTCCAGGTGATCGGTTGGGTCGGGGCGATCACGGCGCTCTTCGCCGCCCTCATCGCGGTGGCCCAGACCGACATCAAGCGCATTCTCGCCTACTCCACCGTCTCGCAGCTCGGGTACATGTTCCTCGGTCTCGCCACCGGAGGGGTGGCGGTCGGGATGTTCCACCTCATCACCCACGCGTTTTTCAAGGCGCTCCTCTTCCTCGGCGCCGGGTCGGTCATCCATGGGTGTCACGAGGAGCAGGACATCCGCCGCATGGGGGGGCTCCGAAACCTCATGCCCGTGACCTTCTGGACCTACGCCATCGGGATGATGGCCCTGAGCGGGGTGCCGTTCCTTTTCTCGGGGTTCTGGAGCAAGGATGAGATTCTGCACTCGGCCCTCCTGTGGCACCCGTCGAAGTGGCCCTTCCTCCTGGCCGGCCTCGCGGCCCTGACCACCGCCTTCTACATGACGCGCCAGATGATCTACGTCTTCCTTGGTACCCATCGGGGGGAGGCCGGCGTGTCGCACGCCGCGGCGTCGCAGGGGCACGGGGAGGCTCACGCCCATGCCCACGCCCACGGCCACGCATCCGGGGTCCACGAGAGCCCGCCGGTGATGACCCTCCCGCTGGTGGCGCTGGCGGCTGGAACCGTCCTGCTGGGAGTGATCGGCACTCCGGCCTGGCCCTGGTTTCACGCCTTCCTGAGCGGGCATCCGGCGGTGTTCGTCCCTTCGATCGATGTTGTGGTGCTCCTGGTGATGTTGCTCTCCATCGGGATCGTGGCGGCGGGGTTCGGCCTGGGATGGCGATTTTACGGCCGGGGCCGCGAGCTTGCCGCTGAGGGGCCCGATCCGCTGGAGTCGGTCCGGCCCGACACGTTTGCGGTCCTGCGGGGACGGTTCTTCATCGATGAGCTGTATGAGATGTCCTTCATCCGGTGGCACCGGGAGTGCGGCCGCTTCAGCGACTGGCTCGACCGTCAGCTCTGGGCTGGGATGGTGCGGAGCATCACCCTCGCGGTGCTCGGGTTGGCGTGGGTGGGACGGCTGCTCGATGAATTCGGGGTGAACTCCGGATTTGACCGCGGCTGCGAGTCTGTGCGGGGCTCAAGCCGCGGGCTCTCCCGCCTGCAGACCGGGCAGATCCAGCATTACCTCCGGGCCCTGGCGGCCGGCATCGCGCTGCTTGCCTTTTACCTGATCTGGAAATAACCGAGGCCGCGACGACGAATGTTTCCCTATCTCACATTTCTGACCCTGGTCCCCTTGGTCGGCGGGATCGTGCTCCTCGGGCTGGAAAGCTCCCGCCCGGGGCTGCATCGCCGGCTGGCCCTCGGGTTCCAGGCCCTGGCCTTCCTGCTGGCCGCAGGGGTTGTCAAGCGGTTCGATACACACACCCCGGAGATGCAGTTCGTGGAACTCGGGAGCTGGATCCCCTCGATCCACGCAGACTACCATCTGGGGGTGGATGGCCTGGGCCTGATCATGGTGATCCTCTCGGCGCTGATCCTCCCGTTCGCCACCCTCGTCTCCTCCCCCGCGGTCTCAAATCCCCGCCTCTACTACGGGCTTCTGCTCCTCCTCCAGTCGGGACTCTTCGGGGCGTTCACCTCGCTCAATTTCGTCCACTGGTTCCTCTTCTGGGAGCTGAGCCTCATTCCGGCCTACTTCCTGATCAAGCTCTGGGGTGGGCCGCGTCGGGGGGAGGCCGCCCGGATGTTCTTTGTCTACACGATGGTCGGGAGCGTGGCCCTGCTCCTCTCGTTCCTCGGGACCTATGTGGCGACCGGGACCTTTGATTTCGCACAGCTGGCCGACAAGGGCCGGGGGCTCGATGGGGGGCTGGCCGCGATCTACAACATCAAGCTCCAGTGGTATTCCCTCTCCACGCGGGGTCTCGCGCTGGTTCTCTTTGGCGGGGTGTTCCTGGGGTTCGCGGTGAAGGTGCCGATCTGGCCGTTCCAGACCTGGCTGCCGCTGGCGTACTCCGAGGCGCCGACTCCCGTGACGATGGTCCTGACGGGGGTAATGTCGAAGCTCGGCCTCTACGGCGTGCTGCGAATCCTCCTGCCGATCTTTCCCGAGCAGCTCCGGTGGATGCAGACGCCGCTCCTCTGGCTCGCCGTGGCCTCGGTGGTTCTCGGGGCCCTGGCGGCGCTGGCCCAGTGGGACATCAAGCGGATGCTGGCCTACCTGTCGGTCAGCCACCTCGGCTATTGCTGGCTCGGAATCCTCGCCGCCGTGCAGGTGACCCCGGGCGACGCCCGCTGGGGGGTGGAGAAGAGCGCCGCGCTGAGCGGGGTGCTCGTCCAGATGCTCAACCATGGAATCATCGCCGCGACCCTCTTCGGGATGGTCGGCTGGCTGGAGCAGCGGACGGGGGGACGGCGCGGGGTGGAGGATTTCGGCGGGCTGCGGAAAGTGGCCCCGGTGTTTTGCGGGCTGATGGGCATCGCGTTGTTCGCCTCGATCGGGCTCCCGGGGCTGAGCGGATTTGTGGGCGAGTTCCTGATCTTCAAGGGGGCTTCGGCCCTCTCGACCTGGGCTGCCGCCCTCTCCTCGGCGGGGCTGCTGGTGACGGCTGTGTTTCTCCTGACCCTTGCCCAGAAGGTCTGGCATGGCCCGCTGGCGGAGTCGCGTGCGGGGTTCCCCGACCTGACCCTCTGGGAGCGCGCCGTGGCGGCCCCGGCCGTGGGGCTGATGTTCCTGCTGGGGATCTGTCCCCAGTTGGTGATGAAGCTGATCAACCCGGCGGTGAGCGGGTTGGTGGAGCGGTTGAACCTGTGATCTCCATGTTGAGCTGGCCGATTTACATTTGTCTGGCCGGGGCGGCGGCCCAGTTGTTCCTGCCCGCCGAGGACCCACGGCCCGCACGGGGCGTCGCGTTGCTGACCGCCTTGGCGGCGCTGGCGGCCGCCCTCGTCGGGGCCCTGGGGTCGGCGGCCGGCGGGGGGCTGTCCGAGGTTACCCGCCTTCCCTGGATCCCGGGTCTCGGGATCGAGTACCACCTGGCAGCCGACGGCATCAGCCTCACGCTCCTGGTCCTGACCGGGATCGCCGCGGTGGTGGGGGTTCTTTTCTCGTGGAATGTGGAGCGGCGGCCGACGGAGTTCTTCGCCATTTATCTGGTGTTGCTGGCGGGCTGCTTCGGGGTGTTCCTGAGCTTCGATCTCTTCCTGCTGTTCGTCTTCTACGAGCTGGCGATCATCCCCAAGTACTTCCTGATCGCGATCTGGGGCTCCCGGCAGCGGGAGTACGGGGCGATGAAGCTGGCGCTGTACTCATTTGTCGGGAGCGCTCTGGTTCTGGTGGGGCTCGTGGGGGCCTACGTCGCCGCCGGGGCCCGGACCTTCGATCTTGTGGAGCTGGCGAAGTTCCCCTTCCCACCCGCCTTCCAGGCGTGGGCCTTCCCGGTGGTGTTCATCGGGTTCGCCATCCTGGCCGGCCTCTGGCCCTTCCACTCATGGGCTCCGACGGGCCACTCGGCCGCCCCGACCGCCGCCTCGATGCTTCTGGCTGGCGTGGTGATGAAGCTCGGTGCCTACGGGGCCCTGCGGGTGGCTGTGACCCTCTTTCCCGAGGGGGCTGCCCAGTGGCGCGGGGTCCTGGGGACCCTGGCCGCCGTGGGGATCCTCTACGGGGCGCTGGTGGCCCTGACGCAGCGCGACTTCAAGTTTGTGATCGGGTACTCGAGCGTCAGCCATATGGGGTTTGTTCTCCTGGGGCTCGCCTCGCTCTCGACCCTGGGGATCAGCGGCGCGGTCCTTCAGATGTTTTCGCACGGCATCATTGGCGGACTGCTCTTCGCCGTGGTGGGCCGGATGGTCTATGACCGGACCCACACGCGGGACCTGTTCGAGCTCGAGCGGCTCCGGTTGCACGCCGTGATGCCGTTCGCCGCGGTGACGTTTGTCATCGCGGGGCTCGCCTCAATGGGCCTGCCGGGGTTCAGCGGATTCGTGGCCGAGCTCAAGGTGCTGCTCGGGGCCTGGAAGGTGTTTCCCACCCTCGCCGTGGTGGCGGGGGCCGGGATCCTTGTGGGGGTGGCCTACACGGTGAGGGCGATCCAGCTGGCCTTCTTCGGAGTGGCGACGGGCGAGGCGGAGTCGGACGACGCCGGGATCCGGGAGCTCACGACCGGGGAGCACGCCACGGACATCTCCGTGCCGGAGCGTTTTGGGGCGGTGATCCTGATCGGCCTGACGGTGGTGATGGGGCTCTTCCCGCGCCTCCTGCTCGACTGGATCCTCCCGGCGCTCCAGTCGCCGCTTTTCGACGGCGTCCGGAAGGTCGGGGGACTGGAGGGAGGGATCTAAGGTGGACTACGCGCTTCTGTTCAAACGGCTCCTCCCCGAGGCAATCCTGGCCGCCACGGCCCTCGCGGTCCTTGCGGCCGACCTCGCCCTCTGGTCCCGGCTGACGGTCTCGTTCCGCAAGACCCTCGGCGCCCTCGGGGTCCTGGTGGGGTGCGTCGTGGCGTGGAGGGTTCTCGGGCGGCGGACCGAGGCAGGTTTCTTCTACAACGGGCTCTGGGTGGCCGACCCGTCGATCTCCTTTCTCAAGCAGGTGATGATCGGGCTCGCGGCCGGGACGGCCTGGCTTTCGCGCGAGAGTGATTTCACCCGGCACGTGGGGGAATATTTCGCCCTGCTGCTCCTCGGCACGATCGGCATGCTCTGCATGGTGAGCACCGAGAACCTGCTCCTCGCCTTTGTGTCGCTGGAGCTGCTCAGCCTCTCGCTCTACCTGATGACCGCCTTCGCCAAGGACCGTCCCTCGAGCGCGGAGGCGGCCCTGAAGTATTTCCTCTTTGGCGGGGTCTCCGCGGCCGCCATGCTTTTCGGCTTCAGCCTGCTCTTCGGGGTGACGGGGGATCTCCAGCTCGCGGACATGGCGGCGCACCTGGCCGGCAAGCCCGTTGAGCCGGTCCTCCTGCTCGGGATGGTGCTCGTGGCCGCCGGGCTCGGATTCAAGGTCGCAGCGGTGCCGTTTCACCTCTGGGCGCCCGACGCCTATGAGGCCGCCCCCACGTCGACGGCCGCCTTCGTGGCGAGCGGGTCAAAGGTCGCCAGCTTTTACCTCCTGGCCCGGGTGGTCATCGTGGGACTCCAGTCCACGGCCGGCAGTGCGGCCTACCACGCGTTCGTTCCGGGGTGGGTGCCGCTGCTCGCCGTGCTCGCGGCGGCCTCGGTGGTGATTGGAAACCTCGCGGCCATCACCCAGCGCAGCTTCAAGCGTCTCCTCGCCTTCTCGGCGGTCGCGCATGCGGGATACATTCTCCTCGGGCTGGTGGCCAACCGGGGCGAGGGCGCCCAGGCGCTGGTCTACTACGTTGTTACCTACGCGGTCACGAGCCTTGGGGCCTTTGGCGTGGTCGCGGTGGTGGAGCGGGCCACCGGATCGGACTCGATCGAGGGGCTCGCCGGGCTCAGCCGCCGCGCCCCGTGGCTTGCCGGATGCCTGGCGGTGTTTCTCCTGTCGCTGGCGGGGATCCCGCCGCTGGCCGGGTTCTTCGGGAAGTTCTACCTCTTCAGCTCGGCGCTCAACGCCAAGGACCATCCATTGGGGACGCTCTGGCTCGTGGGGCTTGCGATCGGGATGAGCTGCGTGGCGTTGTACTACTATCTGGTCGTGCTGAAGCAGATGTTCGTCGCCGCTCCGCCCGAGAAGAGCCACCCGATCCGGATGCGTTGGGCGACCTGGTTGGTCCTGACGGGATGCGCCCTCCTGATCCTCCTCTGGGGGTGCTTCCCCCAGATGCTCCTCAGCAGGTTCCCGCTGGTTACCGGCCGCTGATCCGCGGCCCTTCTACCAAGAGACTCCCCCTGCAACCCGTCCGGGTGTTGCGTCGCGCGCCTGCCCCGCTTTGGCTGTAGCGACCGAG
>DMJJ01000007.1 GCA_003452185.1 Verrucomicrobiales bacterium
CGCGAGGGGGCGGATTCGCTCCTCTCCGTCTGCCTCGTCCATGGGTTCGTCTGGAGGAACGACAAGGGGGCGGTTTCCTCCTTCTCCTACGATCACAAGAATCGCCCCCGTCGCCAGGATGCCCCCGAGGATCTGGTGGAAAACGGGTCGATCTATGTCTTCAAGCCGTGGGTGCTCCGGCAGCTCAACAACCGTCTTGGGGGCAAGATTGCCCTCCACCGGATGGATCCGCTCGATTCGTTCCAGATCGACGAACCGGGTGACATTGAGCTGATCGAGCACCTGATCTCCTTTCGGCAGGCACGGCCGGCCGCGGATTTTGGACGCGTCCGGTTCCTGGTGCTCGATTTCGACGGCGTGCTGACCGACAACCGTGTCACGGTCCGGGAGGATGGCCTGGAATCGGTCACCTGCTCCCGTGGGGATGGGTTTGGCATTGGCCTCCTCCTGAAGGCCGGAGTCGAGGTGCTGGTGCTCTCAAAGGAGCCCAACCCCGTGGTGGCCGCCCGGTGCCGGAAGCTGAAGATTCCCTGCATTCACGGGTGTGACGACAAGCTTCCGGTGCTTCAGAAACTGGTCGCCGACCGGGGGATGACCCCGGCCCAGGTGGCCTACGTGGGCAACGATCTCAACGATCTCGAGTGCCTGGGATGGGTGGGGAACCCGGTGGCGGTGGCGGATGCCGTCCCCGAGGTCCGCGCCGCGGCCCGGCACATCACCCGGGCCCCGGGGGGCCATGGCGCGGTGCGGGAAGTGTGCGATGCAATTCTGACGGCGTTAAAAACAAAACCTCTATGAGTACCAACACAGTGCAAATCGGAAACCGGCTCGTCGGTGACAACCAGCCCTGCTATGTCATCGCCGAGATCGGCATCAACCACAACGGCGACCTGGGGATTGCCAAGAAGCTGATCGACGTCGCAGTGCTCTCGGGCTGCGATGCCGTGAAGTTTCAAAAGCGCACCCCCGAGCTCTGCGTCCCGCCAGAGCAGAGAAGCCTGACCCGGGAAACCCCCTGGGGCATCATGACCTACCTCGAATACCGGCATAAGGTCGAGTTCGGGGCCAAGGAATACGCCGTGATCAACGACTATTGTCGCGACAAGGGGATCCAGTGGTTCGTCTCCCCGTGGGATGCGCCGTCGGTCGACTTCATGGAGCAGTTCGATCCGGTTTGCTACAAGGTTGCCTCGGCAAGCCTCACGGACAACGAGCTGCTCTCACGGCTCAGGGAGACCGGCCGTCCCGTGATCCTCTCGACCGGGATGTCGACCATGGAGCAGATCCGCACGGCGGTGAAGCTGGTCGACCGCCGGCAGCTCGTCCTCACCCACACGACCAGCGCCTACCCGTGCAAGCCCGAGGAGCTGAACCTGCGGATGATCCCGACCCTCATCGATGAGTTCGAGGTCCCGGTTGGCTACTCCGGACACGAGGTCGGGCTGCAGACCACCTACGCCGCCGTGGTGCTTGGTGCCTGCTGCGTGGAGCGTCACATCACCCTGGACCGTGCCATGTGGGGAAGCGACCAGGCCGCCTCCATCGAACCCTCCGGCTTCATGCGGTTGGTGCGGGACATCCGGACCATCGAGAGCGCCCTTGGGGATGGGAAGAAGGTGGTCTATGCGAGCGAGGTCCCGAGCATGAAGAAGCTCCGCCGCAGCGCCGCCTGACCGAACCTGCGGCCCCGCCCGCCTCCCGGCCGCCGGAGTGGGGGGGCGGGGCCTGTCCTCCGCTGATCCGTTGTTGTTGCCATGAGTGCCGCCGCGAAAGCCGAACTTCCAGTGAACACCGATCCTGGCGCCGAGAGGTCGTACGATCGTGCCCCGCACATCGCGATCCACAAGCCGCGCATCGTCTTCATCATCCCGCGTGGGGAGGCCGTCCGGAACTTCCTCTTCTCGGACACCCTGGAGGCGGTGGGGGAGCATGCCCGGGTGACGGTGCTCTCGGTGGTGGACGACGAGCGGTATGTGGGGCGCTGTCGCCCGTTCGTGGAGGAGATCCTCTCCCTGAGGGAGTACGCCCCGAACCCGATGGTCGCCCGGGTACGATCGATCGTTGAAAACGCCCACGACCTCTGGCTCTGGAGCGAAGTGGCGAAGAACAACTGGGAGCTGCGCGACCTGCGCGCGGCGGAACAGGGGCGCCTCTGGCCCCGCAAGCTGCTGAAGCTTTTCTCGAAGAGCCTGGCGAACCAGCCCAGCCTCCAGCTTCTGACCCGCCTGGAGCGCGAGCTCCAGTACCGGCTTCGTCCAACGCAGGAGTTCAACCGGCTGTTCGAGCGGCTGAAGCCCGACCTGGTGTTCAATGGGTCGCACATCCACGGCCTTGCGGGGGAGCTGCCAACCCGGGTGGCCCACCACATGGGAATCCCGACCGCGGGGTTCGTGTTCTCCTGGGACAACCTGACCTCCCGGAGCCGGATCATGGCCCCGTATGACTACTGGTTTGTCTGGAACCAGCACATGAGGGGGCAGCTTCTGGGGTTCTACCCGGAGGTGAGGCCCGGGAGCGTGTTCGTCACCGGGACGCCGCAGTTCGATTTCCATTTCAACCCGAAGTACCGCCTCTCCCGGGAGGAGGTCTGCCGCAAGATCGGGATCGACCCGGCCCGCCCGTTCATCCTCTACACAAGCGGGATCTACAACCACTTCTTCGAGGAGCACAAGCACCTGCAGTCGATCATCCGGCATCTGCAGTCGATCGATGTCCACCCGCGCCCCCAGCTCGTGGTCCGCAACTATGCCAAGGGGACCAGCGACGAGCTGAAGGAGATGGCCCGGGGCTCGTACCCGGACGTGGTCTTCCCGCCTGTCACCTGGGACGAGAAGTGGTGGATGCCGCTGCACGAGGATCTCTACCTTTACTCGAGCCTCGTGGAGCACGCCCACATGAGCATCAACGCCGCCTCCACCGTGACCCTGGAGTTCATGATGAAGGACAAGCCGGTGATCAATCTCGACTTTGATCCCCCGGGCTCGCACCTCAAGTACTGCCAGGGCTATCAGCGGCACATCCGGTTCGACCACTTCTGGCCTGTGGCGCAGAGCGGCGGGACAATGGTCACCCGCTCGGAGGGGGAGATGCGCGAGGCGCTCATCCGCGGACTCACCCAGCCAAAGGCGGATTCGGCCGCCCGGATGCGGTTTGTGCAGGACTTCTTTGGCGACACCCTGGATGGTCGGAGCGGATTCCGTGTTGCCGAGCGTCTTGTTGACCTGGCCCGTCGGGACTCCCACGACCGGACCGCGCGCCCTTGACCCCGGGGAAGACCGCAATTGGAATGAGCCTCCAACCCATGGACCGTCCCAGACTCCTCGTGGTGTCGCACGTCCTCCCGTTTCCGGGCATCTCGGGCCAGCAGCAGCGCGTGGCCAACACGCTTCGCGGGGCGCGGGATCAGTTTCACATCACCTTCGCTACCCTCGCGCCGCCGGGCGGGGAGGCCGCACTCCGCGAGGGCCTGGCCCCCTGGTGCGACGAGGTGCTGCTGCTCCCCGCGCGCTATGGCCGCGGTGCCTGGGGCCGCCT
>DMJJ01000124.1 GCA_003452185.1 Verrucomicrobiales bacterium
GGCGGGAGGAGAGGCGGCTGGAGGCGACTCCAACACGAACGCGGTGACCACGACGGTCGCCAGCGATGGAACCCAGCTCTTCGACCTCAAGCTCCAGGAGATGGAGATCAACCAGCTCCTCGACCTCTACCAGGACATCAGCGGGCGGACGGTGCTTCGTCCGGCCAGCCTCGCCTCCCCCAAAATCACGCTCAAGGGGGCGGTCAAGCTGACCCGCAAGGAGGCTCTTGAAGCCCTGGACAGCATCCTCTCCCTGAACCAGGTCAGCATGGTTCCCCAGGGGGAAAAGTTCATCAAGGCGCTCCCCAACAACCAGGCCCAGCAATCGGGTGCCGTGTTCTTTGACGGCGACCCGAACGACCTCCCGGAGGCCGGGGTTTACGTCCAGTACATCGCCAAGTTCGAGTATCTCGACCCGAAGGATATTGAAACGCTCCTGAAGCCGTTCGCCTCCCCCACCGGGACGATGATCATCATCCCCAACACGATGAACATCGTGATGCGCGACTTCTCCGAGAACGTGAAGCGGATGATTGAGGTGCTTCGCAAGACCGACATCGAGACCCCGCATGAGTACGAACCGGTGGTGATTCCAATCAAGTATGCGCTCGCAGGCGACATCGCCCAGGTGCTGTCGAGCCTCACCGCCGGGGGTGGAGGGGGGACGACCATCGGTAGCGGCGGGGGCGCCGGGGGGATGGGTCGCGCCGGCGGCATCGGCGGCGGCATGGGGGGTGGCTTTGGAGGAGGCATGGGCCGCACGGGTGGATTCGGTGGCGGCTTTGGCGGCTCAAGCTACGGCCGGTCGAGCGGATTCGGCGGCTCCTACGGGGGCTCCTATGGCGGCGGGTACGGGGGTGGCTACGGCGGATACTCCGTCGGCGAACCGCAGCTGCTGGATGGGAACGGCTTCACTCCCCAGGGGGCGGAGACGATGCCCTTTGGTCCCGGAGGGTTCAACCCGCTGCAGGCGGCGACCACCCCGGCCCCGGCGGCCGCCGGCGGCACGGCGAACCGGGGCTCGTTCCAAAACCGCCTCCAGCAGATCGCCAACCGCGCAGGGGGTGGCGGCAGCGGCCAGAACGACATCGTCGTGCTCGGTCAGACCAAGATCATCGCAGACGAGCGGACCAACTCGCTCCTGATCTTCGCGAACAAACAGGACCTCATCAACATCTCCAACATCATCGACAAGCTCGACGTGGTGCTGGCCCAGGTGCTCATTGAGGCGATCGTCATGGAGGTCTCCCTCTCGGATGGGTTGAACTACGGTGTCAGCTACCTCCAACGGCCGAAGGATGCCGGCAAATTCACCGGGACGGGCGGAGTTAACAACGGGCAGGCGGGGCTCAGCATCCCGAGCGCCCTCGGTTCGGCCTCCACCAACGGGACCGCAAACCTGGCGAATGCCTTCAGCTATTTTGGAAAATTCGGAAACGACTTTGAGTTCGCCGCCACTGCGGCCGCGACCGACAGCCGGATCAATGTGTTGAGCCGCCCCCGGATCCAAACCTCCCACGCCGTGCCGGCCAATCTCTTCGTCGGTGAAACCCGTCCCTACCCGACCGGGACCGGATACGGCATCTCGGGAAGCTTCTCCTCCATCCAGCAGCTCCAGATCGGTATCACCCTGAGCGTCATGCCGCTCATCAACCCGGACGGGTTGGTGGTGATGGACATCCAGCAGCGGGTCCAGAACCGGGGCGAGGACATCGCCATCCAGGGGGTGGGCAACGTCCCCTCGACCGTCGAACGGGAAGCCAGCGCCAAGGTGGCGGTGCGGGATCGCGAGACGGTGATGCTCGGCGGGTTCATCAGCTCGGACAAGTCGAAGGAGCGGGGCGGAGTGCCGCTGCTCAAGGACATCCCCCTCCTCGGGGCCCTGTTCCGCAGCAACAAGGACACCTCAAGCCGTCGCGAGCTGATCGTCCTGATCCGCCCCACGGTTCTCCCGACACCGAGCGACGCCGCCGATATCGCGATGGAGGAGAAGGCCCGACTCCCAGGGGTGACCCTCGCGGAGCAGGAGTTCAACAAGGCCGAGCTCAAGCGGCTCGAAGAGGCTCGTCGCGAGCTCAAGCGTCAGCAGAAATCCTCCCGGTAGACTCCTGGTTCCAGGAAATCTTGGTTGCATCCCTCGCCGGGTTTCAGGCACCGACTCGGGCCTCCCTGAGGAACGATCGCCTGATCACCGGCGCGCAGCGGGGGACCGTTCGACCCGCACGGGAACCGGGCGACATGGCGTCCCCCCCCTGGGAAGGAGCATGAGAATCCCGAGCGCGGCACCGATCCCGAGCATCGGCCGCACCCCGGGCTCCGGCACGACGTAGGCTTGATCGAACTGGATCGAGAACTGTTCCGTCCCCACCTGGTTTCCCTCCACATCCCACTCCGTGATATGGGCGAGATCGAGCCCGGGGGTGGATCCGGCGATATCGAGGCTGAACGAGGCGAAGGAGGCCTGGAGACTGGTGAAGGTCGAGGTGTTGAGCAGTCCGGTGGAGAAGGTGTAGCGGGCCTCGGTGCCGTCGAGATCCCAAAAGACCACGTTCAGAGTGGGGGCCTGGTTGCCGGCGACAGCGCGGGCGTCGAGCACCATGTCGGTGTACCCCGTCAGGTCGAGCTGGATTACGTCGAACCCGGCGCCGCCGTTCGAGGTCGCGGCACCGCTGATCTCGGCATATCCCGGGGTGGTGGTGAGGCAGGTGTTCAGGGGGATCCAGGAGCCGTAGCTCAGATCGAATCCCGTGTTGTTCCAATCGGTTAGCGTCAAGCTGGCCCGGGCCGTTGCCGGACTCAATGCCGCCGCCGCCGCACACCCGAAGATCGCCCCCCATTTCATACAACTCATTCCATCGGTCGAAGGGGGTCGAACCTTGACCCCGGGCTCCCGTCCCTCAGCGCT
>DMJJ01000431.1 GCA_003452185.1 Verrucomicrobiales bacterium
CCGCACCAGCCGGTTCGGCTCCCCGCTGCCCCCACGGCAGTTCCACGCGACGGCATCCCAGCCCCGCCGATTGAAGGCCCGCACCATGCCCCGGACATACCCCCCCTGGGAGGAGCCCTCCAGCCCGTGGGAAACGACGACCGTCCGACTCCCCCCGACGCGGGACCAATCCAGGTCGAGGAAGTCGCCGTCGGGAAGCTCCAACCGCTCCCGCACGTAGTCGACCTCCCGGACCTTGCGCCGAAGGGCTGGGTAGACCGTGTGGGCGTGTCCGTTGCGGAGGAACCAGGGGGCCTCGTAATGGGAGGGAATCAGCGCCACGGGCTTTGCGGGGGGGAGCGACGGCTGAGGAAAAGGTGAAGTGGGGCGGGGCGGGTCACTTGCCGGTCGTGGTCGGGACCTCGCCGGTCTCCTCGTCACCGATTCGGAGCCCGACGAGCTCGTACACCTGGCCCAGCGCCAGGAGGAGCGTCGCCTCGCGGTCGGCGGTGTTGTAGATGATGTTGGCCAGGTTGGCCCCATTTGAAGTGATGTCGGAGCGGGTCCCCAGGAGCTGGTCGATGTTGATCCCGTTGGCGAAATAGTCGGCCTGCCGCTGCACATATTCGGCGGCCTTGCGCTTGCCGACCTCGAGCATCTGGGTGCGGTTGTCGTCGTTGTCCCAGATCGCCTTGGTGGTGCTGTTGATCTTGCGTCGCATGTTGATCTCCTCCGCTTCGATCTCCGCCCGGAACTGGCGGATCTGGGCCTCGGCCTTCATGCGGGTGGCGTCCCGCACCCGGTGGTCGTTGAGCCGGACGTTGATCCCAGCCCCGACCGTCCATCCGTTGTAGCGATCGTCAAAGCGCTCGGAGCCGACCGGGAAGAGGGTCCCCTCCATGAACGTGGTGACATCGAGTTTGCCACGTACGGCCTGCGTGTGTTGGAGTTCGGTGTTGTGGATGGCGTCCTCCAGGACGCGGAAGGTGGGGTTGTTGAGCCTCGCCCGGTCGATGAGTGACTTGAGCCCCTCGGCTGAGCGGGCGGTGTTGACCACGGGGCTCAGCTGGTAGAGGGGCATCTCGACCCGGACCTCCGCGGGATCCTCGACCCCGATGTAGCCGAGGAGGATGGTAAGATACTCCTTCTCCCGGGCCAGGTACTGTCCCCGGTACGATTCGGACGTCGAGCGGACCGACTCCACCCGGCTGCGGTCATGCTCCTTGACCCGGGGGTCCTTCATCAGGGTCTCAAGGTCGGCCGACCATCCCTGATAGAGCTCGACCAGCCGACGGTAGTAAATCATCAGGTTGTAGTAGCTCAGGGCGCTCTCGACCAGGGTGCGGTAGTTCTTGAGGTAATCGAGCTGCGCCTTGCGGGCCGTCGACTCCTGGAACGCCTGGGCGATGATCCGGTCCTGGCGGCGGCGGGAGCCAAGGAACGGCACCTCGACGCGTGTGCGGACGATGGTACTGGCCCGGGTCTCGGTTGAGTCGCCCGTGACCAGCGCCTTGTTGAAGTCGAAGTAGGAGTAGGAGGCGCCGACCTCGGTCTTGAGGATTGATCCCTCGAAGGTTTCCTTTTGCACCCCGACCACCGACTCGATGGCATCGCCGAAGGCCCCCTGCCGGTTGGGAAACTGGCTCAGGTCGGAACGGAGCTCGACGTAGGGCTCCAGGCGGTTGAGGTTCGCCCGGAACTCCTCAAGGCCGTGCTTGGCCGCCTTCATCTCCTCCCGCGCCGCCCGGACCGTGGGGTTCTTGAGGAAGGCCAGGCGGACGATGTTCTCGAGGTTGAGGAGGTATGGGGGCTTGAGCACCGGACCCTCCGCGACGACCCGCGAGCGTTCGGGGGACGGGGTTGGAGCCCCGGAGGGTGCATGAGGCCCCCGGGTCTCCTCGGAGCCCGTTGCCGGCCGGGTCGCCAGGAGCAGCCCGGCCGCCAGGGCCCGCAGGATCGACCAGCCCCGTGGCGGGCGGGAGCGGGGGATCGGGTGGGAGTCGGGGCGGCTCACGGCATCACGAAAGTCCCGTCCGGGGAGCTGGCGCGCAGGGTGGCGGGAAGGTTCTTGGGGTCGAGCCGCACCATGAGGGTGTGGGTTCCAGCGGGCAGGTCGATGCTCGGCTCGGCCCCGGCCGGGAGTTTCTGGCCCCCGATCCAGACCGATGCCGATTCACAGCCCTCGAGCCGGAGGCGGACCTTGCCCGCCTGCGGGACCTGGAGCCGTGTCGCGGCGTAGACCCCGACGAGGCCGACCCATTGTCCTACGTTGGCCGACTGTGCGACGGTGGTTTTCGGCAGGGCGCCATCGACGAACGACCAGACCGGAGTCCATCCCCCGGCGCCGAGGGGGGTGGCCACCATCTTCTCAACGCCGAATTGCTCATCCTGATGCGTCCCGGGGCGAATCTTCCATCCCCGCGCGACGTTCCCCTTGGAGGCGTCGAAGGGTCCCGGCTTGCCGAGCTCCGAGAGAAAGCGGAAGAGGTCGATCCGCTCGGCCGGGGTGAGCCCGTCAATCAACCCCGCGGGCATCAGCGAGCCCCCGGTGGTCCGCTTCTCGATGTTGTTCTTTGCCACGGCCATCTCGGCCCCGGTGGTGTCGCGGAGGAAGATCCGGTCGGTTTCCTCGCGGATCAGGATCCCGCTCAGCTCCTGGCCATCCTTGGTTTCGATGAGGGTTGAGTGGAACCCTTCCTTGACCTTGCGATTCGGGAACCAGACCGACTCGATCAGGTAATCGACCGGCGCGCTGGCGCCGATGCTGGACCGTGCGGCGGCCAACCTGTCGAGGGACCTGGAGCGCCGCGCCTCGCGGCTCACGGCGCTGCTGGAGCCGCTGATGATCCTGG
>DMJJ01000262.1:0-3035 GCA_003452185.1 Verrucomicrobiales bacterium
CCTCCCCCCCGCGCGGACGGAGCCAGTCGGCGGCGTGCTGGGCCAGGAGCTCCGTCTCGGGCCGCGGGATCAGGACCTCGGGGCCAACGGCGATCTCCAGGCCGCAAAACGAGGTCGATCCGACCAAATGCTGCAGCGGCACCCGATCCCCCCGCCGGGTCACGAGCTCCCGGAGCGCGGCCACCTCGGACTCCGGAAGCGGGCGCTCAAAGTTCAGGTAGAGCTTCAGGCGGGGGAGCTTCAGGACGTGGGCCAGCAGGAGCTCCACCTGGAGGCGGGGGGAGTCCACCCCCTTTCGGGCCAGGTAGTCCGCCCCCTTCTGGATGACTTCAAGCACGGTCACGCGGCCGGACCCTACCCCCCCGGTGAGGGACTTCACAGAAGGAATCGATCGAAAACCGGTAAAACTCCCAAGATTGAACCTTGATCTGGAGTCCCGGTCTTTTAGTTTGTAGGCATGCGAACGCTCCGGTGCATCACCCTGTTCTCCCTGCTCGCGCTGTTTCCCGCCCCCGCCCTTCCGGCGCAGGAAAGCAGCGAGGCTGCAGCCTCACGCCAGCTGCTGGAGTCCAACATGAAGGCCTTGAACGCCAGGATCGAGGACCTCGAGGCATCCAACCACTCACTCCGGCTGCGGGTCGACGACCTCCGGCGCGAGCTCCAGCAGGTGCGCGAGGAGACCCGGAAGCTCGCGGACCAGTCGGCGGTGCAGGAGCAGATCCGACGCCTGGCCGACAGCGTGAAGGATGTCGATTCGAAGCGGCGCGCGGATAACGAGAAGGTCCTGGCCGAACTCGGGAAGCTGGCCCGCCAGGTCGCCGAGACCCCGGTCGCCCCTCCCCCCGTCCCCCGCGTGACCCCGGCGGTGAACGACAAGCCCGCCGGTGGGGAGCCGCGCACCAAGGTTCCCTCGGGCGAACGCGCACAAACCTCGGAGAAGGGGATCGAATACGTGATCAAGAGCGGGGATACCCTCTCCGGAATCGTCACCGCCTGCCGCGCCCAAAGCCTCAAGGTCTCCCAGAAGACCCTCACCGAGGCGAACCCCGAGGTGAACTGGAACCGTCTCAGGGTGGGACAGAAGATCTTCATCCCCCTGGGGAACTGACCCTCCCCCCCCGCCGGTGGGCGGAGACCGATTGCATGAGACTCCTGCGGCAACTCCACCTCTATCTGGGCTGTTTCTTCGCCCCGATGCTGCTCTTTTACGTCGGCACCGGATGGTACCAGACCCTGCAGATGGACCGGCGCAAGAGCCCCGGGGAGGCGGAGACCCTGGTGAGCCGTCTCGTCGCGGTGCACACCGACCAAATCTACCCCGCCTCGTATGCGAATTCCTGGTCCCCGCAGCTCTTCAGAATTCTCGTGGTAATCATGTCCGTGGCATTGATTCTCAGCGTCGCATTGGGTATAGTCCTGGCATTCCGCGTGATGAAGAAAAAGGGCCTCGTGTGGCTTTCCCTCATCATGGGGTTGGTGGTGCCGGCGTTGACCCTTTGGCTGGGAGCGAAGCGATAAGATGAACGATCAGTTAGGACCTTTGCTGGGAAGCGGATCCATGAGCATGAACGAGCAGTTGATGATCAAGATCGCGGAGTACGTCGGGGCTTGGCTCGGCGGCGTCCTGCTGATTGTGCTCCTGCTCTTCTCCATCAACTACCGGATCACGGAAACCCACCTCCTCATCACCCTCTTCGGGCTCCCGATCCGCCGGATCAAGATCCGCGACATCCGGCACATGGGGACCGAGACCAAAGGCTGGGCCGAGCGGTGGTACAACACCCTATCCCCCCTCAACCGCAGGCTCGTCATCCGACGCAAGAGCGGTCTCCTCTTCAAGACCATGATCATCACCCCGAGGAATCCCTACCTCGTGATGCATGACCTCGAGCAGGCAAAGCAACGCCTCAAGGCAGCCGAGGCCGGAGGCGCCCCCCGCCCCACCTCCCGAAGCGCGGCTTCCAAGGCCTGATACCGGATCCCCCCCGAGATCCGCACGGGCCGGCGGGCCGGCGAGAGGCAAGGGGGGAGAGGCTACCGGCTCCCGAGGAAACCCCGCTCCTCCAAACGACGGCGGATCGCCTCGGCCAGAAGCCGGTGGGCGGGGGCCTTGAGATGGGCGCTGTCGGCGAACGCCGTGGCGAGGTCCGCCCCCTGGAAGACCTCCTTCATCGAAAGGTGGGCGACCCCGGGACCGACCCATGGGGCCACCATCGCGTCGAGCCCGCCGTCATCCAGGAAGAGGCTCCCATCGGGCCGACGCTCGCGACGGGCCTGCGTCACCAGGAGCACCGGCACGCCGGCCTCGCGGCAGAGGCGGAGGCTCTCGGCCGTCTCCCTCCGGACCCGCTCATCCCATTCCCGCAGCGTTTCCGGGTTCATCGACGCCGCCGTTTCGGCGTCCGCATCATTCACCCCCTGCCGGGCCCGCACGGCCTCGGGCAGGAGCTCCCAGTAGACCTTCTCGGTCTTCATCTCGTGCAGCCTCCGGAAGACGAAGCTTTTCATCATCCAGTTCCTCGGATGCCATCCCTGGAACTCCCGGCTTCTCCGGTACTCCCGCTCATCCTCGTACTCGTTCGAGTTGTTCACATGGAGGACCACCACGGTCGGCCGGTAGGTGAGCGCCTGCCGGAGGACGATCTGGACCCGCCGTGCGCCGTAGCCCGCCACGGCGAGGTTCCATCCCTCGGCAGGTCTTCCCGGTCCGGAGCAGAGGGTCGCGAGCTGCCGGGCGTACGAGGCCTCGAGGCTGGGTCCCCTCGGGACGCTGTCCCCCACCACCATGAGCCGCGGGGTGCCGTCGGGACGTTCCCGGGGGAACCGCTGCGGGTGGAAGCGGCGTCCTCCGGAACGCTCCAGCCGGATCGACCCATCCCCGGACTCCACAAACCCCGACGTGGGGGCGTACCCATACTCAAAGCGGCCCGTAACGCTGCTGGCAAAGAAGAGCCGCACCACAATCTCCGCCCCCACCAGGAGCCCGAGGGCCAGGAGGCAGGCGCGTGAGAGGATCCGCGGGCTGGATGGGGGGG
>DMJJ01000262.1:3403-5962 GCA_003452185.1 Verrucomicrobiales bacterium
AGTGCGATCAGGTAGGCCAGGCCGCGCACCCCCCAGGGCCAGCCCTCGGTGGCGGCCTCGTCCCGTGCCGACGCAGTCCCCCACTGCCACAGCAGCAGCGGCACCACATGGATCGCCACCCAGGCCGCGGGCCGTGCCACGGCCCGGATCCCCGACCCGGGCCAATGACCGAACGACACCCCCCAGTGGGCGAGCTGCGCGAGGGTCGTGCACCGGAAGATCCCCCACCCCGCCAGGGTCAGCAGGAACATCACCCCCACGGCAACCCATCGATCCCAGGCCCGCGCGGCAGGGGAGGCGGCCTCAAGCCGTCCCAGCAACGGGACCACCCGATACAGCGTCAGCAGAAGGCCGTGGTATGCCCCCCAGAGCAGGAACGTCCAGCTTGCCCCATGCCAGAGCCCCGCAAGGCACATCGTGATCCAGAGGTTCAGCAAGGTCCGGGAGGTGGAGCCCCGGTTTCCCCCGAGCGGAATGTACACGTAGTCCCGGAACCAGGTGGAAAGAGTGATGTGCCATCGCTGCCAGAATTCCGACGGACCCGAGGCGAAGTACGGAAAGCGGAAGTTGGGACTCAGCTCGATCCCCAGCAGGCGGGCGGATCCGCGGGCCAGGTCCGTGTAGCCCGAAAAGTCCCCGTAGATCTGGAACGCAAAGGCCACCACCCCCAGCACCCCCCACCAGCCGTCGAGGGGAGTCGCCGGATCGAAGACATGGTTGGCCACCAGGGCGCAGTTGTCGGCCACCACCAGCTTCTTGAACAGGCCGACCAGCAGCAGGCGGATCCCGGCATGGAGATGCCCGACCTCCCATGTGCGGGCCACCTCGAACTGGGGAAGGAATCTCCCCGCCCGCTCGATCGGCCCCGAGACCAGCTGGGGGAAGAACGCCAGGTACGCGGCAAACAGGACAAAATCGCGGGCCGGTTGAGCCCGTCCCCGGTGAATGTCGACGGCGTAGCTGATCGACTGGAACGTATAGAACGAGATCGCGATTGGCAGCAGGATCACCGGCAGGCTCCACCCGGCGGTGAACCCGGCCGACGCGAGAAGCGAGCGGAGGGTTTCCGCGAAGAAGGCGAAGTACTTGAAGAACCCGAGCACGGCGAGGTTGGTCGCGACGCTCAGCCAGAGGAAGGCTCGCCCCCTGCGGCCCGGTTCCGACATCCCCCAGGCCGCCTGATACAGCAGGGTGAACGCCACCGGGAACCCGGCTGCAGCCCCCAGCACGCCCCCTCCCACGGCGGGCAGGTGCCACTCCGCGGGGAGGAGGGGGCCCGCGATCCGGCAGAGCCCGAGCCAGGCCACCGGCAGGAGTGAAAGCCCAAGCACCTCCCCCGCAGGCCGGCGTTCCCCGGCGATGGCGCGGCCGCAGAAGTAATCGATGGCGGTCGAGGTCAGCAGCAACGCGAGGAACCGGACATCCCAGGCCGCATAGAAGAGGTAACTCGCCCCCAGGAGAAGCCACCAGCGTCCCCGGAGCGGGAGTCGCCAGTAGAGGGCGACCACCCCGGCCAGGAAGAACGGATAGATCCAGGAGGTGAAGGACATGCTTCGGGAGGGGAGACTAGGGGGAGGGGGGTTGGTTGAAAACCAAGAAGGTTGCGGAACTCGGTTTCCTGTGGAGGCGAGGTCACGAGACTCGGGTGCCTCCTCCCTCTCTGCGTCACGGTGTTTCAGACGGAGAGTCGGACGGGGGTCATTCATGGCCATGAGGGACCCTCGAGCGGCCAGCGTAGCGCAGACAGCCCTGTCTGCTGTATCACCGACTGCCGAGTCGGCTGACCTCACCTCCGCGGACGCGCGTCCCTTCCTCACCCAACGCCTCCTCGCGCCCCCAAGCCTGCCGGTTGGGCAACCGGCGATACGGCAGGCTTGGCAGCCTGCACTACCTTTTGCGCATGGGAAGGCCCACCGCCGGAGGCCCGGCCGATCACCCCCCTGGACCACCCCCGGAGCCTCCCACGACATTGACTCCGGGGGTGATCCGAGCGAGTCTGCTGCCACACACTCCCGAGACCCGTGCCACACCGATGAAGCCCAGCTTCCAGCCGCTCGCCCGCCGTCGGGAGTTCATCCGCTCGTGCGTCGCCGGGAGCGTGCTGATGCCCGGGATCCTGAGCGAACTCCTGGCAGAGGAACGCACACCAATCGACCCGACCGCCCCGAAGCCCTCTCATTTTCCAGGCAAGGCCAAGCGGGTGATCTTCCTCTTCATGAACGGCGGGGTGTCGCACGTCGACTCCTTCGACCCGAAGCCTCGGCTGACCCTCGACCACGGGAAGGAGGTCGTCCTCAACCATCCGGAGACGATCAACCGCCCGGGGTATGAAAAGCTCTTCCTCAAGCGGCCGCAGTGGGAGTTCCGCCCCCGGGGGCGGTGCGGAACGGAGGTCAGCACCCTCTTCCCCCACATCGCCGAGTGCGTGGATGACATCGCTCTCGTGCGGTCGATGCACACCAGCCACTCCAACCACTACAACGCCACCCTGGGGATGCACACCGGCTCGTTCGCGTTCGCCCGCCCGAGCATCGGCGCCTGGGTCAGCTACGGGCTGGG
>DMJJ01000415.1 GCA_003452185.1 Verrucomicrobiales bacterium
AAACTCTTTTTCCATCCGCGCAAATCCGTGCAATCCGTGGTTACCCATTCCCTCCCTTCCCTCGGTCCCCGCTCTCTCGCCGCCTCGATCCCCGAGGCTGACGGGAACCGGGCGGTGGAAAGCGGGATTACTCGAGGCGGACGCGGACGCGGTAGAACGACGCCCCGGCATCAACCGGTACCCGCGCCACATGACGCCCCGGCGCCGCCATCAGACTCGTTTCACCGAGAACCCCAACCCAATCCCCTCCCACCGCCCCGAGGGAACGCTGAAGATCATACACCCGCTTCCGCCCTCCGTACTCGGCACCCAGCGCCGGCGTCATCGTGAAGGACACCTCGACAAACCCCGCCTCCGCACCTCTGGCCCTCACCTCAAGAAGATCGTCGGGATGGATCGGGTCGGATCCGATCAGGTACTCCGCCAGGTTGGAGAGTCCGTCCTGGTCGGGGTCCCCCCCGGGGTCGGCCTCGGCCCCGCCCGGTGCCTTGAAATACTTCGAAACCCAGGCCGCCGGATAGGGGGTAGGCGTCCACGAAAGGTGAAGGCGTGCGGGATGCCCTCCGGGGGTGTCAAACGACTCCGCCACGCGGCGCCCGGTGCCGCTGACAATGAAAACGAGAGGATTCCCTTCAACCCAAAACTGCCGGTCAATCACCTCCTGCACCATCCCCCGCAGGCTGGGGGTTCGCTCCGGGGGGCCGGCCTCGCCGGCCACTCTCCATGGGGCTGGGGCCCATGCGACTGAGTTCGTCGTCCGGGTCCTGCTGGAAATGTTCGATGTCAGGAACACGAAAGGGGGAGGGGTCGTGTGGGCCTGCGCCTGCACGGTGAGCAGCCCGTCATCCCCACCCGCCTCGGCAGCGGTGAACTGAATCCAGGCCTCAAGCACGGTCATGCCGCTCGGAATCCCCACGCCCGTGAATCGAAGCCCCACCACCTGGTTGCTTCTGACGGGTGTGCCCGTGGGGTCGTACACGAGATCAAGCTTCGGACTGTTGAGCGCCACCGGGCTTTCCATCCGCCCCGACTGCGCCTGCTCGGCGTCATCCCCGCTGGAGGCGATCGCCACGTCCAGCACTCCCTCCGCTGTCGGGGTATGGAACGAGGCGCTGGAAGGGGCCCAGGAAATCCCGACTCCGTTCGAGGCCGCGAGGCGATAAAAGTAGGTGGTATCCGGAACCAGCCCCGTGAGGGAGGCGGTGTGGGCCCCTTCGGGCACCACCCCCAGCGATGTCACGTTCTCCCAAGCGGCCCCGACCTCCAGCCCATCGGCCATCCCCCAATAAAACCGGAGCTCCGAGGGAAGGCCACCCGCGGAGATCAACCGTCCCCGGGCTATGGCCGCCGTTGACACCACCTCCATCGCCCCGGCAGCATTCTCGACCACCGGAGCCACGCTGTCGTCCTCCAGGATGGATCCGATCGCAACGGACCTCCGTGCCGTCCCCCCGGCGGTCGAGGTCACCCAGAGGAGGAACTGCTCGCCGCCCGGCTCGAAGACCATATCCCCCACCACCGGCACCTCCACCTCCATCGACATGACCCCGGGAGCGAACGTGATCTCTCCCGATCGTTCCAGGTAGTCCGGGCCGGCGATGGCCGTCAGATTCCGGGTCGCATACCCCACCGTCACGGGAAGGCTGGACGCAGCGCTGAGGGTGACCGGGAATCGCAGGAGCGTGAGGCCGGCATCCCCTTCGAGAACAGCGGCATCCTGGAGATCAATCAGGGGCCCCGCCGTCCCGTTCGCGTACCCCGGGGTGGGAACCACGAACCGCTCCACCAGGTCACCTCCCTCCGGAAATCGCCCCTCGCTCAGATCAGCGGACTGGGGCCCGAACGTCACATGATCCCCCACCCTGCCATCCGGGAGAAACAGGACGATCTCCTCCCCGGCGGCATCCAGCTTGAAATCCGCGTGAAGTCCGCCGAGCGCAGCCGCGTTGTCGGCCCAGACCAGAAGGTGCCCCCCAGGCGGCAGGAGTGTTAAGGGAGGAAATCGCCAGGGGTGTGTGTTCGTCAGATTGTCGGAAAGGCCGTAGCTCCCGAGGTCCGCCCACCTTGCCCCGATGTTCACCAACTCGATCCAATCGTCGAACTGCCCATTGGCCGGATTGGGAAGGGTTTTCCGGTTCGAGGCCATCCATTCGTTGATCCGGATGGTTCCAGGCGGGGCGAGGTCGTTGGCGGCCCCGGGTGTCGGGGCATCCAGGAGGAGCACCGGGCTATCCCACGTCTCGGGAAAGCGTCCGACGGAGCGATCCACCGGCGGGGTGTCGTACCCCGCGAAGCTGATCAGGTTGGTAAGCCCCCCGGCGACCTGGTACAGCGCGATGCTCCCGTGCGCCGAGGGCAGACGGAACGGAGCGTGCAGGTGCCCCGGGGCGGAGAGGCCGGCAGGATCCCCGTCGCACCAGATCAGCAGCCGGCCACCGCTCTCGATCACGCTCGCAGCGGGAAGGGCCCATCGCGTCGGGGCATCCAGATCGTCCGTCAGGTAACATCCATCCAGACTCACCGCCGACCCCGTGTTGAGCAGCTCCACCCACGGTCCAAACCGGCCCGAGTCGTCCGGGAGCGTGGATGCGTTGAGGGGTTGCACTTCCGTGATTACGAGGGAGGCGAGGGGCGGGAGTCCATCCGGGAAGGGGTTGGCAGCTCCGGGCGTCGCGGTCGCCGCACGCCAATTCCAGGGCTGGTGATGATCGCGCGACGGATCGACCAACTGGAACGACTGGCCCGAACCATCCCAGGCGGGCCGGGCCCAGGGATCGGCGGCGCCATACGACATCGAATCGATCACCGTGACTCCGTCCGCGAGGAGAAGCCGCAGCGTGTCTCCGGTGAGGGAGAGGGAGCCGGCGAATTCCCCCGCAACAGCAGCCATCGCCCCGAGTCCGTATGCATCCGCCCACGCCGCGGCATCCTCCACCGCGAGCAGATACCCCCCCGCAGGCAGGATCGTTCCGGGTGGGAACTCCTCCCCCACCCCCTGGATTCGCACACCCCCAAGGTCGAAATCCTCCGTCGGGTGGAGGTTGCGGATTTCCACGTAAGCGGCCCGCGGCGCCGCCGGCCGCACCATAACCTCGTTCAAGATCACATGTCCTGCGGGCGTCACCCCGGGCCCATCGTACTCTACGTCCAACGGCAGCGTCCCGAGCTGGGTGCCATCGGGGGCACGACCGCTGATCTCCAGGTGGTTCAGCCCGGGATGGAGTCCCACCCGAAGCTGCCACCGCCGGACGTCCAGCCACCGAACGGCCGCTGGAGCCTCCACGCCGTTGATGTGAAGGGTGCGGAAGGTGACGGGGGCTGTACCGGCGATTGTCAGGATGCGATTTGTCACCGTCACCACACCCGCCACGGGTGCCGGGAGATTCGTCACGGCAAATGGAACCATCAGGTTTGCGTTGGTGAACATCAACTGAGCAAACCGGGCACGTCCGACCACCTCTGCCTTGAGTGCCGGGTAGTCGCCCATGGGCAGCCCAAGGTTCTGCGGCGCCTGGAGCACCGAGTTCCAGGCGGCAATGTACCCCGGCCCGACGGATCCCAGCCACGTGGCCCCCTGGCGCACCGCACGCCAGTAGGCCCGCTGGACTCCGGGCCGGGTGAAGAACGAAGCGAACTTCAGGTCGGTCGACTGCATCTCCAGAAGCGGCGGAAGAGGATCGGTGAATGTGCGCGAGACACCCCATCCGGTGTCAAAATCCCATGGAACATGCCTCCAACGCCCAGCCAGCGGCTTGTAGATCATCCCGTTCGCCATGTCGTCATAGCCGAACCCGTCCTGATCCTCCGAAAGGTGCCTCATGACGAGGGTTCTCATGAAATCCTCCGCATCAACGAGAGCCTCGAACGCCGCCACCTGCGACGCGTCCACCGGGGCATTCATTGCCTCATAGAGGGTGAACAGAGACCGATAGGAGTCGTCAGCCGGCCCGGAGGCCTTCCGCTCCCAGAGGGTCCGGTAAATGTTCTTCCGCATCACCCCTGCCGTCTTCACAAAGTAGGAGAAAGGGCCGAGGCGCTCGTTCCCCTCGTTGACGATCGTGTCGCTGAACTCGGAGTATTTGACCGACTCGTGGAGATAGCCGCCTCCCTGCCCGGGGAATTGCGACGCCAGGTAGTCCCCGTCGGGCAACTGCGCGTCGGAGTAAACCTGGGCTCGGCGATTGCCGTTCATGAACAGATGGACGTAGCGGATGTGGTACGCCGGAGCATCCACGGCGCGACCGAGCTCCATCGTCAGCCGGGTGCGCTGCCAGGTGCCGGAGTCGTTCTCCATTCGGTCGAAGTTCAACGCGGTGCTCCCCAGAAACCGGTCCGAGTCGGGAAGCCGGACCACGTATCCCGCCGGGGGACCCGCAATCGGGTCCCCAAACGAAGGGCGGGAGAAGGTGCTTCCCCGGAACCGGATCCCGGCCCCATGGATCACCCGGTGATCGGAGCAGACGATGGTAGCCGGCCAGAGCTGGTTGCAATCGTTCGGCTCGGCATCCCAGGCCTTTGCGTCCGCGGCCCGCATCCAAATATGGCAGGAGCCAAAATCGCCCCCCTGAATCGGATCTCCAAACCGCACCAACCCTTGCTGCCGATAGTGGGGGTCCGCCACCGGCAGCCGGCTCGGCACTGAGCCCGCGGGCCCGGACAGGCCCTCAACCGTGTAGGCCACCATTGTCCCAGCAGGGGCGCCGGGGATCGTCCCGGAGTAAATCCCATCCCCCGGATGAAGATCCTCACCGAGCCCGTCATCGTGCATGGCCACGCGATTGACCTCGGCCGCTCCGTCGAGAGACCAAACAAGGGTGATGCCTCCTCCGCCGGCCGCGGGAGGATCGGCCCGAACTGCGACGGTGACGGTTTCGCCCGCCGCGGGGAGCGCTGGGAAGTGCACGAGCTCAGAGAGGGCGGGTGGAGCCCCGGGATGCAACCGCGAGTTGGGGCGTCCCGGTGTGCCGTGGGGGGCGGGAACCAGGGGGTGTCCGGCCAGCTCGAATCCCGAACCCTTGAGGATGAACACCAGATTCGGATCCCCGGCGAGCCAACGGGCCTTGGCACGAATCGAGACGATGGCACCCGCAGGGACAGGTCCTGTGAGCGTGACGATGAGCTTGTCGCCGACGATCTTGCCCCCCGCCTGCGCGCGCAGATGGTAGGCCGCGCCCCCGCCCACTCCGGCCCCAGGCTCCCGGCCGCTGGCCGCATGGTTTCCCCAGGCAGCCCATCCGGTGGCATCCGCTTCAAGCCCGGGGTTCTGCACCAGGTTGGTCGACCCTTTGAGCGACACCTCCAGATCGTCGAGCAGGACCTCCCCGGCCCCCTGCAGCCAGACAAAGAGACGACGGGCGTTCGGCACCGAGGTCTGGTCGACCACCCCCGTGGCCTCGAGGCGGGTCCAGGGACCGCTGACAGTCTCATCCGATCCAGCCCAATTCATTGCCATGGTGGGGTCGCTTTCCGGATCGACAAGCTCAAGGCTGCTCCCGCCCCCATCGGTCCAAAGCCCCCACGACTGGGTATCGCCATAGTGAACCGCGCTCACCGTCACCCATCCCGATCCCGAGGCTGCAGGACGCACCAGCCTGAGGGCCTCTCCCTGGTCGCTGAGCCCACCGACAAAATCCCCGACCACCTGCGCGGAATCCAACCCCGGGTCGCGGGAGAGCAAGGCTGCCCGATCTTTTGCAATGACGAGGAACCCGCCGGCAGGGATCGCCGTTCCGGCAGGCAGAGTGAAGCTGACCCCACCCGTAAGCCTCCATCCACCCAGGGAGACGGTTTCCCCGGACCGGTTGAACAGCTCGATGAATTCATCTCCGGGGAGTCCGGAAGCCGGGTGGAACATGACCTCATTGATCACCACCGGGGCCGGCGCGGGATGGGGGTTGGGAGCCTCGGGAGAGGGGGCTGGCAGAGCCCGGAACTCCCCCACCCCGTCGGGAAACCGGCCTTGGACACCAAGGCCGGTTCCATCGGCCGGCTCGAGCCACTGGGCATCAATGACCCGGGTTTGGTTCGAACTCACCAGGCTGAGAGGGGCGGGTGCCGAAGCCATTAGGAAGGGAAGCACGAGCTGGCGCACGACCAGTCGGGCGTGGGGCAAAAGGATGGTTCCGTCCGGGATCCGGAAGCCCGCCCCAAGCGGCCCCGCCACGATCCAGCACCCGGAGAGGTCAGCCGCCCGGGCCGAGTAATTGTAAAGCTCGATGAAGTCGGATGGATCGGCCACGGGATGGAACGCCACCTCGTTCAGCCGAACCCCGGCGGCGGACTCCTCAACCTCGGGATCGGGGCCGCCCGGGTTCCCCCCGATCTCGGCACTGGGACGCCATGCCGAGGGATTCGATTCCCCCAGATCGGGACTTCCGAGCACCAGCGAGTGGCCCAGTCCATCGGAGGTGCCCGGCCAGGGAGGTCGATCGCCATAAGGAACGCGGAGCAGGATGGCACCGCGACGGTTGTGCAGGGTCACGGTTCCGCCGGCATTGGGCAGGCTCCCAGCCCAGGGGCCGAGGACCCCCGTCAGACCTCGAAGGGATTGCAGCAGCGGAGGGTTTGCCGCGACAACCAGATAGCCGTGCGGAGGGATGAGGGTGTCGGCGGGAAACGCGAACTGGACATCCCCGCCGATCCGATACCCCGTCAGATCGATTCCGACCGGGTCGGTGTTGTACAGTTCAACAAACTCGGCATCCGGCCCTGAGGCGGGCCCCGGGTGGTAGAGGATCTCCGAGATGATGAGCGGGGTGTTTCGCGACGAGGGACCAAGCTGACGGGAGTTGACCGCCGCTCCCTGAATCACTCCCACACCGAGGGAGGCAAACCACAACGCCCAGAGCGCAACGGCAAGGACCCGGTACTGCTTACGATGCATCGCCATGAACCAAGGAAGTTGGCCGACAATATCGCATCCCGGAAGCCCTCTGTCATGTCTTATGACAACCCCGTCTCAACAGACTCGGGGGGCCGAGCGGGGGGGGGGAATACGGCCCAAGGGAGTGGCGATGCGCCCCGTGGCGATCAGGAGGCCTTGTGGCGTGACGTTCCACGGATCCGTTCCAGGAGGGCCTGGCGCCAGACCAGGCAGGCCATGGCGGCCACCAGCAACCCTGAGAACCAAAGCCCGAGGAGATGGGCATGCCGGATGCCGAGCAGCGGGTCATCCTTGGGACGCAACCAACTCGCGATCCAGATCTCCTGGATCACCGGGGCCAACGAGGCGATGCCATTGACCACCCCGGCGACGGCCGCCCCGTGACGGGGGCCAGCCACCTCGACGCAAGCGAACCCTTTCAGCAGCGAGTCCGCACCGTAGACCATCATCCCGATGAGGGTAAAACAGCATGCCGCGATCCACGGAACGGGACTCACGGCATAGACGAACCCATAGGTGACGATCATGCCCAGGCCCAGCAACAAGCAGAGCAATCCCCAGTTGCCGCTGAAGAAACGGTGAATCGCCCACCCGGCCAGAACCATCCCCCAAAGGCCTCCCACGTCAAAGAGGGCGGCGTATTTCGCGGAGACGAGGACGGAAACATCCTGAAACTGGTAAAACGTGGGGAGCCATGAGTCGAGCGAGTAGCGGACCCACTTCACGGCAAAGTATCCGGCACCCATGATCAGGATGGCCGGCTGGGTGGCCAACTCCAGATACTCTCGGAATGAGAGTTGGGCGGCGCCGGATTCCGATGGGGTCAACCGAGCGGCCCCGGCAACGTCCGGGGGCGGGAGCAACCCGACCTCCTCAGGCCGCTCCCGCACCCAGAGGCACACCACCCCCCAGATCGCGAGGGTGAGGAGGGCACACCCCATGAACGCGTAATTCCACCCCCAGCGGACAAGCAGCAAGGCTGCGATGAGTTTGACGAGGATGTTTCCCACCACCAGGTTGGTGGACCAGATCCCCAGGGTCCACGCCCGTTCGCGAGGAGCGATCCAGTGGGCGACACCCGCCACGCACCCAGGCCATCCCGTGGCCTGGGCGCAGCCGTTGATCACCATCAACAACAGGAATGACCCGTAGGAATTCACACCCCCGATCAGAAGATTGACGGCGATCGAGAGCCCGAGTCCGGTGGCGAGGAGAAGACGTGCCCCAGTCCGCCGGCCGAGCGCGCTGACCAGAAACTGCCCGACCATATAGGAGCAGTGGTACGCCGCCCAGAGGTGAGCCACCTGATCCAGGGAGCCGAAATGACCGGTCGAAGCGATCGACTTCTTGCAGGTGGTGAAAACGTTCCGCGTCAGGTAGTAGCCGATGTATCCAAGCCAGGTTGCGAGCAGCACCTGCCGACGCCATGCCAGGAACGCTGGTGGCGTCTGAGTCGAGGGGTTGTCTGCCTTGACGGTTGCCCGGTTCATCGCCTCCCGTCAGCTAGAGTCGGCGCCAGTTCTTTCTCAGATAGCTCGCCGCTCGGCCAAGCTTGGCAAAAAGGCCGCGTGAACTGCAGAGGTTTTCGATTCGATCAAGCAGGCTTGCGCGATGAGCCCGGGAAGCCTGCTCCAGCTGCACGTAGGAATCGACGCCCGGGTCCACCACTTCCGGCTGGGGCTTTCGCAATACATCCATCGCCCCGGCTTGCAGGCAGGCAGTGACGTCCTCCGCGGTCCCCTTCCGCGTGTAGAAAACCGCCGGCACCCCTCTGAACTCGTGCTGCACCTGATCCAGGAGGCGCAACCCTCCGGCGCGATCCTGCCCGATGGAGGTCAGGTATTCTGAAAGCCTCCTCTGCGCGGCCTCCACTTCCGTGCGCAGGTGAAGCATCGTCTCCCGCTCCTCGGGTGTGGCATCCCTTCCGGTCGGGAAGTACAGATCCAGAACGAACAGGTCGGGCCGCCGCCCCGACGCCTCCAGCCGGGAGACCGCATCCTTGAGCCGGGTTGCGGTGATGATCTCAAGATCAGGGGAGAAGACTCTCGCAAAGATGTCCGCCTCCCTCGGATCATCATCAATCATGCAGACCAGCGGCCGCCCGGGCGGGGGTGGACGAACGGGATCAACCAGCGCCTCCACGGGCCGCGTCGCGCTGGATGAAGGCTCCGAGAGGCGGGACGCCCCCCCGGGAGTTGCGACCTCCATCAGCCCCCGCCATAGCTCCTCCCCCGAGGAATAGCGCTCGGCCGGGCTTGCAGCGCACGCCTTGAGAATCAGCCCGTTCACCGCGAGCAACACCGGATCCCCCGACCAGGCGTCGACAGGCACCGGCAGCTCGGGAAACTTGTGTGCCGGCAATCCGAAGAACAGCTCATAGAGGACCATGCCGAGGCTGTAGACATCGGCCGCCGTGCTGGTCGGCCCCTCGGGGGCGATGTACCCCGGGGTACCGACGTGAGTTGAGGCCTCCAAATCGGTGGTTACCAACCCGATGTCTGCAAACTTGGGCTGTCCCTCGACGAGGATGATGTTCGAAGGCTTGATGTCGCGGTGCACCAGCCCGCTCCCATGGAGGTGGCGCAGCGCCGAGGCGAGGGTGACCCCGATTTCGAGGGCACGCGCCGTGGGTACCCGGCCCCCACCCGCCCGCCGGATCAGCTCCCTCAGGGTCAGCGGCGCGTAGCTTGCGGGGGCGAGGGTGCGGCCCGAGGCCACATCGTCCGCCAGCTCCATGACATAGTAGAAATAGCTCCCGTCCGGGCTTCGTCCGACATGCAGGACCGTTACCAGTCCGGGATGGGAACGGGAGATGGGTTCAAAATTCTGGATCCCCTCGAATTCCCTGTGAAACGGTCGTTCCTCCAGAAAATTCTCCCTCCGGATGACTTTGACCGCACGGTAGGTCCCCAAAACATCATTGGCCGCAAGCCAGACCTCCCCGTAGGCACCCCTCCCGATCACTCGGGTGAGGGTGTGGTCGGGAACCACTGGAACCTTGGGACCAGACGCAGCTCGTGCTGTAGTCATGTTGGAGGCAAGTCCGCCAAATCCTTCCCTTCCCTCCACCTGATGGTCAAGGCCGTAACAACCGCGGATTCCGGCTCATCCGAGGTTTTAACCGCGGATGGGACAAAACCCTGGAAACTCCTTTTCCATCCGCGCAATTCCGTGCAATCCGTGGTTAGCTGACGCCGGCGGGCAGGAGGGGTCTCTTGCCTGACATCCCGGCCAGCGGGATCCGAACCCCGAACGTGGTCCCATGGCCCACCTGGGTCTGGTACTCCAGATCCCCACCATGGTTCTGGACGATCCGCGAGGCGATCGACAACCCAAGCCCGGTCCCCGCGCTCTTGGTGGAGAAGAAGGGGTCGAAGAGCCGCTTTTCAACCTCGGGGGGAATTCCTCCACCAGTATCGGTGACCTCATACAACACCACACGCTCGGGCTCCCCATCCACGAGCCGTTCCAAAATCCTACCGCCGATCGTGACCCTCCCGGTGCCCTTAATGCTCTCCGAGGAATTCTGCACCAGATTGATCAGCACCTGGTGGATCTGTTCCGGGTCCATCCGCGCCGTCCCCTCCGGCACCGGGTGGACCAGCAGCTGCACCTGGCGCTTCTCGAGCACCGGCCGGAGAAGCCGCTCCACCCGAAAGAGCGGCTCTGCCACCGCGATGGGGGTCAGGACCGGAGGGCTCGGTCGGGCAAAGCAGAGGAAATCATTCACGATCCGCTCCAGCCGCACGATCTCACGCTCCACCACTCGGAGGTCGGACCGCTCCGGCGACTCCCGATCCGCCTTTTTCAGCTGAAGATAAAGTGTGGCCTTGATCGCGGTGAGCGGGTTGCGGATCTCATGCGCCACACCGGCCGCGAGCATCCCGAGTGAGGCGAGTTTCTCATGCCTCTCCACCAGGGCCTGGCTCTCCACGAGCTTCACGCGCAACGGGGCAATCAAATCTCGGTAGGCCAGCACCCCGAACCCCGTCCCAAAGAGCAGGAGCAACGCCAGCGACCCCAGCAACAAAACCCCAAGGCGGGCAGCCGATTCGTTCGCATCCGCCAGCAACCGGTTGATCCGTTCCCGGTGGGCGTCTGCCAGGGCCGCCCCGAGCTCCCCCAACCGCTCCCGCGCGGCCCGCACACCAGCGAACGCCTGAACCCCCATCGATGCCGACAACCCCGGGTCCCGCGCCATCCGATCATGCACCGCGGCCACTTCGGCCCGATACACGTCATAGGCCCGGTCGATCTGGAGCATGATCTCCTTCTCGCGCGGGGTGTTGAGCCTCGGTTTCTGACGATCGATCCAGGCATCCAAATCCCCCGCCGCCCCCTGGAAGGCCTCCCAGTCCTGCGGATCCCGCGTGGTGCGATACCGGATCAGGGCATCTCCGAGTTCGGATATCGAGTGACGGAATCGCTCCGCGATCTGGAGGCTCTCCGACTGCACGTCCACCAACCGGTGCCGGACCTCCGAAAGCCGTTCCCGGGACCGGATCGCCGACAGGATGATGACAACGGCCATCAGCCCCATTCCTGTCGCCAGGAGGGCAAACCGATATCGTCGTATGGAGGTCGAGGTCAACTGGTCACTCACTTACCGCCGCAGCAAAGTCACTGCCCACAAATCCCCATTGGAACCCGTTGGAGCGACCCCGTGCGGCGGAGTGGGCCCCTGTATGCATAAAACGTGCTAGAGCCCGCGGAGCCCCCCCTTCGCGCGCCCCTCCCCCCAGGAACAGCCCAGTCGCCAAGGGGGGCGCTCCCCAGACGGCATGATCCATGCAGCCCGGATCCGCCGGAGCGCAATCCCCTCCGGCCAACCGACCGATGAAACCGAGCGCGTCCAAGCCTCCTCAACCCCGAAGGGAACCGGCTCCTGCGCCCCCCTCCCCCCCGGGGGCGAGGCTCCTGGTGGTGGACGATGACCCCTCGGTGAGGGAGATGCTGGGCCGGGTGCTCGAGGAGGAGGGTTACCAGGTGCGGTTGGCCGAGAACGGGGAGGTCGCCCTGAGGCTGGTCACCCATGAACCGATTGATCTCGTGCTCCTAGACCTCAACATGCCGATCAAGGGGGGATGGGACACCTTTGAGCGTCTGACAGGGCGGGATCCATTGGTGCCGGTCATTATCATCACGGCACGGCCCAACCAGCTCTTCACCGCCGCAGCCTCGGGGGTCGGGGCGCTCCTGGAGAAGCCCCTCGACTTCCCTCACTTGCTTGGGACGGTGAACCGCCTTTTGAAGGAGTCCGTCGACTCCCGGCTTGCCAGGATCACCGGTCGATCCGCCCGGTTTGAGTACATCCCTTCCCCGACACCGGGCTCCGGCAGGGAGGGAGGACTACGAATACCCCCGAGCGCGGGGTCGCAAGGCTGAGCAACGCACGGCCTCCCTCGAGGGGCGTGGCGGTGCGGGCGGGCGGGGTTTGGCTATTCCACCGTGACGCTGGCCGTGTGGATTCCCCCCACGACCACGGAGACCTTGTCGCCGCTACGGACATGGTGCTGGGTGTTGGCGAAAATCATGAAGTAGGTCTTTCCCGCGACGAGATCGCGGGAGACATGTCTCATGGGACCGACTTTCGGGGAGGTTGGGACGTGAAGCCTGGCTCCCGTGGTTTCATCCAGGAGCAGCGGCTTCAGGTTAAGCTCCTTCATCGGGGCAGCCTTCACCGGGTCGAGGACTTTGTACCGGAAGTCGACCATGTTTCCGTACCCCGTCAGGGCCACACGGATCACCTCGATCCCCCATTTCTCCCGCAGCTCCTGAGGAGTCGCGGCAGGGGGTGTCGGCGCAGGGGGTGTCGATTCGCCGGCGGAAAGCCGTCCCACCCAGGCACCCAAGCTGAGGGTGAGGAAGACCAGCGCCCAAAGGAACCGCCCGGAGCGGATTTCCCGCCCCGGGCTGGTCTGTAATTGAGTCAAGGTCATCGGGTGGATCAGAACCTCCAGAAACGGGAGGCCCGCTCTCCGGTTTCGCCTCGCGCTACGGCCCGACCGTCAGGGTCAGGCTCCATCCCGAGATGCCACCCGGGATGGCCCCGCCACCCCCTGTGGTCGGCCCGCTCTGGGAATCGGTGATGAAGAGCGACCAGGCGCCGGAGGGATTGATACCGTTGAGATCACTGAAATGCCCCAGGTAGACCGGCGGGTTTGCAGGGGGTGTCACCGTCGCCCCAGCCGGGAAACTATACGAGGGGCTCAGGTTGGACGGGGCGTAGGTCCCCGTCGCTCCGGCCACCGGGCTGGCCCCGGCGTCCGAGAAGGTGAGGTTGATGTGTCCCACGGTGGGGGCCTGGGGAATGGCGGCTGCCCCGCCAGCCCCGAGCATCACCCCAAGGCCCGTGGAGGATCCGGGAGGCACCAGGAGCACATTCACATCGCTCAGCCGCGGGTGATAGAGGGAGGTGAGGGTCAGGCTGGCCCCTTGGACCGAGGCTCCCGTCACTGTCGGGACCGAGGGGGAGGCCGAGGGATAGAGGCTCGCTCCGGTGGCGGGGGCGCCCGGCGCAACGATGATGGTCGGAATCTGGATCGTCGCCGTCCGGACGAACGTCTGGGTGACCGTCAGGGTTGCCTCGGCGCTCGTGGCGCTGCCCGCCGGATTGGTCGCCACCATCCGATACTTGCCTGCGGCAGCCACCGTGGTGCCCAGGGAGTTGATCGAGTACGTGGGGGTCGTCGCTCCCCCGATCGCCACCCAGGCAGAACCATTCCACCGCTGCCATTGATAGGTTGGGGCGGGAGATCCCGTGGCGGCCGAGCTGAACGAGACGCCCCCGGACGGGTTGGCCGTGGTTGTGATGCTTGTCGGTTGGGTCGTGATGGTGGGGGCCACGAACTGGATACCGAGGGTGGCCTCAGCGCTTGTGATCGTGCCGGCGCCCGGGCCGGTGCTGGTCACCACCACGCGGTACTTGCCGGCGTTGACGGGAAGGGAAGTTCCCGGCACCAGGATGTTGAGCGTGGCGCTGGTCACACCGCTGAACTGGCCGCCTCCGATCGGAAGGGCGGCCCAGACCAGGGTCGTGGGATTCTGGTGCCACCAGCGGTAGGTCAGCGGACCGGTGGCCCGTGCCACCACGGAGAAGGACGCGGGATGGCCGGCGATGACATTGACGTCGATCGGCTGCGTGACAATCTGCGGCCCCACCGGGGTAACGGTCAGAGTGGCGGTGTCGCTGGTCGCCGCCGGGGCTTCCGTCCCGGTGACGATCACCCGGAAGAGGGCCCCGTTATCGGTGGCATAGCGGGCCCCCGCCAGGGTGTAGGTCGGATCCGTGGCCCCGGTGATGTTCACCCAGATGCCCCCGGTGAACCGCTGCCATTGGTAGGTCAGGCCATCGCCGGTGGCGGACACCGTGAAGGAGGCGTTCCCGAAATCCGGAACCGTCTGGCTCGCGGGCTGGCTGACGATTTGCGGTGCGACCGATACCGCCACCTTGAGGAACGTGATCATCCCGCCGGGAGATTGCATCGCGTTCACGAGTCCAAGGCGCCGGTCATACACGGCAAAAACTCCTTCGGGAGCGGGAGTCCAGAGAGCATCTACAGTCTTGAGGGCCGGAAGGAAGAAAGCGGCCGTCGACCTCGGATAGGGGCTCAGTTGACCGTCCTCGGCGATGAGTTGGAGATCCCCGCCGTTATTCAGGGTCGGCACGTGAGCGTCCATCCCGGCGTTCAGGAACCGCAGGAGCACCTTCGATCCCGGGGCCCCGACACGGAGAGGATTGTCATGGGTGTTCCCCGAGGGATAGGCCTTCCCGTTGACCAGGAAGTACTGCGCATACGACCGGATCGTGCTGGTCATCCTCTTGACCGCCGGGAGGGTGATCCCGGCGTTGGCGAGCCCATCCTGGAGCAGGAGCCGGTTCAAACGAACCATCTTGGGGTTGAACGGGAGGGTCGACGTCGGCTGGTCAATCTTGGGGAACTGCCACAGCAGGTCGAGAGTGACGTCGGAAAGGATCTCGTCCGGGAAGAGCGTTGGATCGTAGATCGATCCGGGAACCTCGAGAATCGCGTTCAGGTCGTCGACGAGGGCGCCGGCCGTGGTGAGCTGCGCCGCCAGCCAGACGGCCACCGGGTCGGCGGAGGCCTGGATGGCATTGAACACGGCCGTGGCGTTCGGGAGTTCCCCGGCGCTGAAGCCGGGCCCGGGGCCAAAGCTCCCCGAGGCCACCGCCGAGTGCACCTCGGGATCGATCTCACTAAACAGGATCGTTGCGGCGCTGTCGAACGGCTGGCCGGCATAGGCAACGTGGGCGGAACTTACCGCCGTGACGGCGCCGTAGAGCCCCATCTGCACCTGCACGGAGGGATGGGTCCCGCTGTGATACAGGAAGGTCCCGGGCTGGACGTTCTGCCAGGTGTAGTTGACCGAGGTGCCCGGGGCGGTCTCCTTCGTCAGGGAGCGGACGCGACCACTATAGACACTCGTGTTCCCGTGATACGCGGGAGCAAGCCCGCCGCTTGGCAGGCCGTATTGCCCCGGGATCACGATCGACACGGGTTCGGGAAGGGTGTTGCGCAAATGGATCACCAGGCTCGTGTCGCCCGGAGGAACATCCAACTGGGGCCCTGGCACGGTGATCGTGCCGTCGCTCACGTTAGCACCGGAGTCCTTGGCAAACCCCCACATGACGACCTTGACCCCATCGGGCATGGTATTCGTAGTGGCGCCGGCCCGCAGCCAGAACTGAGCACCCTCCACCTGCACGCTGGAGCCCAGGAGCCCGAAGCCAACCGCCGCCAGGACTGCGGCCTTTCTGATTATAGAGTTGTTCATAACACCTCGAATGATTCCACGATGGGTTCTGAAATATTAGGGTTTAGCCGGGGCCGAGTTGGGCCAGGGTTGAATCAGCAGCATGGTCAGCATGCCGCCCGGGAAGACGTTGTTGTTTACGATCTCCCGCTCATTGTGGGAGTGCCACATGTAGATGAATCCGCCGGAGGTGTCGAAGCCGCCGATGTTCGGGGGCAGAGCCGCCGCCGTGCCCAGGAAGGGACTGCCGCCATACCAAGCCCCAAAGTCCATGTCCTGCTCGGTCGGGAGGGTGACCGGGAACGGCTTCCCGTGGTCCTTGGGATCTTCACCCGGCGCGAGCGGATCGCTGCCGGAGTGGCCATACATATCCCAGCCGAGCCCTTCGCCCGTCCAGGTGAACATCGCGTCGGTGGTCTCCCCGGGGTAGGAGGGGATGGTGAAGACCTTGTAGGAGAGGTCGGAGATGGTGGCCCCGGCGGTCTGCAACGGCCGGCCGTTTCGGGCAATCACCTGGGCGTGGTTGGCATGGTGATGGAACGGATGCGCGTCACGCCCTCCCCCGACCACACGCATGAGGAGGTTCTGGCCCGGATGCATCATGGGGAAGGCGTCATAGGGCTGTGCCGGGAGCGACTTGGTGAACGGGACCATCATCGTGTCCGGACCGTTCCGCCCGTTGATGAACCAGTAGTTCGCGAAATGCGTAGTGGTGTCGATCGAGGGGTTGAACGGTTGGCCGAGGGTGGCGTCAAAGGCCCGACGCTGGTGCTCAACGTCATCGTGCATGTCCGGGTCCATTTCGGTCAGGACAAAGAGGTTCTCCTGATCGAAGGCCGAGTCGGTGGTGTTATACCCCTTCCAGGTGGTGCGGTCGGCTTTTGAAAAGCCAGCGGGCCGCACGATGAGCGTTCCCACCATCCCCATCTCGACCTGAAGATCCTGCCGGGTTCCGCTGTTGTACAGATAGGTCCCAGGCTTGGCCGCGGTGAACGTGTAGGTCACCTGCCCGACCGCGGCCCCGAGGTAAGGGGCCGCCTCCTGGGTCAACACGCCAGCGACGCCTCCCGAGGCCGTGACCTGCTGGCCCGGGAAGACCAGCGACACCGGGAACGGGAGCTTGTTTTTGAGGGTGATGGTGACCGAGTCCCCCTGATTCACGATGAGCGTCGGGCCCGGGTACTGGATCGCCCCCCCATCATTCGCCAATCCCCAGATGTAGACGCTCCCCCCTTCGCCGGTAATGATGTGCCCTTCCAGGGCGGTGAGGGTGATGGAGGGGCCGGAGACCCCATCCACGAGGTGGTAGCCGAGCGGGTCGGTGGCCGGGTCCTGGAACAGCCATTCGGCCCTCGCATGCACCGCCATCATCGCCAGCCCGCACAACAGGCTGGTGCTCCACAGTCTTCGGGTAATCGGTTTCACGTTGATCCTTTCTGGTTCTGATGTCGTTGGGCGGCGGGAGGTCATTGGGTGATCTGGATCTCAGTCATCACGCCACCATAGTCCTCCTCGTCATTGCTCAGCTGGGTCAGCCGGGCTGCGTAGATGAAGTAGGTGCCAATCGGGAGCCCCGCGGTGTCCAGGATGGCATCGGCGGTCTCGCCGCCTCCCAGAGTCACCGACGTGGTCCTGTAGTAGAGGTTCTTGCCGTCGGGTCCGCGCAGGAGTCGCGCATCCTTGCCGACGATGGTCATCGGGATCCCGAGGACGGTCAGGGTGTTGAAGTCGGTCTCGGAGACGTTCGAGATCCGGAGCAGCACCCGCTGTCCGCGACGGGCGGTGACCTTGGAACTGACCTGCTGGGCGTTAATCCCGAGGCTGTTCTGGATGGAGCCGGTCTTCACGGTGTCAGGATACCCGCGGCCGTTGAGCAGCGGATACGTGTCAAACAAGGTCGCAAAGGCCGGGGGCTGAATCCCAATCTCCTCGTCGTGGAAGTGATGGTCGAACCCGGTGATCTGCATCGGATACTCCACGTCATACTCCGTCGACCCATCGCCGTCGTTGTAGACATACCGGTAGCTGGTGCGATGCGCCGGCCCCTTCCCCGGAGGGAGATGTGCCAGCGGTGTGCCCGCTGCGATCTTGTCCTGACGGGAGTGGACGTAGAGGTTTCCAATCATCCCCTGCTGCATGTGCTCCGTCGCCTCGACATGGCAGTGGTAGAAGTAGGTCCCCTCGATGTTCAACCGATAGAAGTACGGAAGAGTCGCCCCCTCCAGCACCGAGACGGAAGCCATCGGCATCCCGTCAAAGATCGGGGCTGCCTGCGGGAACCCGTGGAAGTGGACCGTGTGCGGGTCGAAGAGGTCGGGCCGGTAATCGAACCCGACGTTCGACAGGTCGAGGTGGAACTCCTGGTCCTGCTCCAGGACGATCGTCGGGGCGGAGATTGTCGCCGCCGAGTGGGCGAACGCGAGCACCTTGTCCGGCCCCTTGTCGGGATTGTCCGTTGGATTGTTTGCCACCTCGGTCTGGTCAGAGAACCCGAAGGTATAGAGCTCGGTCCCGTCGCCCATCTTGGCGAACCCGTCGCCGCAGACCAGGTGAACATAGGTGATCGCCGGATCATACCAGCGCCGGATCTCCATGAATGCATCCTGCATGATCGAGCGGTTCAGGAGCCGTGGTTTCGCCTGCCCGGGAGTGAGCTGAAGCTGGGTCAGGAGGGTACGGGTTCGGGTTGAAGGAGTGTACCCGTCCACCGCCGTCCCACCCGGGAGGAGGATGTTGTAGGCGGCGGCCAGGGGGTTGTCCGCGGCGTTGGGCGGGGTGCCCGGGCCGGAGAGGGCCAGCGCCGTGTTCATGTCGGCCACAATCTTCGCCAGAAGGACCCCATCGTCCGGGATATAGTTGGGGGGCTGATTGTAAATCAGCCATCCCGTTCCCCAGAGGGCGAGCATCGCCTTGGTGGTGGTGTCGGGAGCCGCCGGCTCCTCGCCGTCCACCGGCGGGGCGGCCGGCCAGTCCCCCGAGAGATGATCGAAGATGTACTTCGCCACGGGATCGGATTGGGCCGCCAGGGTGGAGCTCGGGTTCCCCTGCGCCTGCAGGCGGGTGAAGAAGCTGTAGAGCGTGAAGATGTCATTCGTGGTGAACGCTCCCTCGAAGGTCCTCGGCGTGGCCCGGCCGAAGGCGGGCACCGCAGTCATCCAAACCGGGTTCAGCGGCGGCGGGGGGACCATCGGCCCGGGAGGAACATTCGGG
>DMJJ01000031.1 GCA_003452185.1 Verrucomicrobiales bacterium
ACATTCAGGTTCACCGGGTCGCTCCGGACGGATCCATACAGGTTCGTGACCGTCACATTGTAGAGCCCCGCCACGGAGTCGACCGCGCTCGGGATCTGCAGCGTGGCGTTCGTTCCACCCGGCACCGGCACAGAGTCGTTCAGGGTCCACTGGTAGAACAGCGGCTGCGCTCCCACGGCGGAAATGGTGAACGAGACGGGCGTCCCAGGGGTGACAGTAATGCCCTGGGGGGAGGGCGGACGAAGTGCCGGGGAGGGGGAAAACGCGGCCAGATAGGCATCCGTGACGTTGGTCTGCCCCTCGACCACCAGGCCGTCAAAGCTCACGGGGCCGGTGGCAGCCCCAACGCAATAGAAGCCACTTGCCCCATCGAAACCGATCCCGGCCCCTCGTGAGTCGTGGGCCGATCCGAGGCTCCTCACCCACCCCAAGGAGCCGTCCAATCCCATGTCGGTGACAAAGATGTCGTAGGAGAGGGGTCCCGTGACACCATTGGTCGCGAGGATCAGCCAGCTCTTGAAATGCCCGACCATCAAGACCTCCGCCCCCCTCACCACCACCCCCTTGACGGTGGAGTCGGGACCGACGGCATTCCGCACCCAGCCCAGGGACCCATCGGCGCCATAGCGCGCGGAATAAAACCCGACGATCCCGTTGCTCCCCCCAACACTGTTGGTGAACGCGAGGGTGTCAAAGCTCGCGCGACGGTTGTAGGTTCCCGCGGCTATGCAGCCTCCCCCGGGGACCGCGGCGACGGCGGTTCCGGAATCCGCGCCGGGCCCACCGCCCGACCGGACCCAGAGGAGAGTCCCGGCGCTGTCGTACTTGGCAAGGAACATGTCGCTGCTCCCAGCCGTCGCGAGGGTGTTCGTTCCAAAGAGGGCGGCATCCCCGTGGGAGCCGGTCACGAACACCCCGCCATCGGAATCCACGGCAACCCCCACGCCGACGTCTGCCCCCGCACCGCCCCCGGACCTCAGCCACAGGACGTTCCCATCCGGATCCAGCCGGGCCACGAACACATCCGCCCCGTTGACATCCGGAGCCGTGAGGGAAAGTGAACCCGCCGTGAGGGTCGATTGGAAGAACCCGGTGACATAGGAGAATCCGTTGGTGTCGACAGCGATTCCTCCGGGGTGGTCGGCAAGGCCTCCCCCGAAGGCCCGGGCCCACCGCACCTCGCCCACCGGGTCGTACTTCACCACCACGACATCTTCCGCACCGGCGCTGGTCAGGATGTTCGTGCCAACCTTCTGGACCCCATTGAACCACCCGGCCACATAGCTGTTCCCCGCCGCGTCGGCCCCGATCCCCGCACCCGTGTCCTGATCCACGGAGCCGAGGGTCCGCACCCAGAGCAGGACTCCATCCGAGTCATACAACGCCGTGAAAAGATCCCAGTTCCCCTGGTTCGTCAGGGTCAGCCCCCCGGCCTGGGCCCCGTACTGGAAGAACCCGGTCACGTGAACCTGCCCCAGTGGGTCGACGGCCACCCCGTTGGCCTGACAGGGATACGTGGGGGAGGACCCGATGGTTTGGATCCAGTGGATCGCCGAATCGGGAGGGACCGCCCCCCCTGACCTCGCTCCCGCCAGCAGGGCGAGCACGGAGACCAGGCACCGGAGAATTCGCGCGAGGGTGACGATCCGGTTCATGGGGATGCCTCGGCTTTCATCCTCTCAAGAGGCGGGGACCCTCGGGGCCGGGAGGGCGGCGACCGCGCTCACAAGGGATTCGAGCAGCCTGCTCCAGTCTCCGGGTCCGGTCTCCCACCCCCCGCTGAGCCGGAGCATCCGCCCGGTCTCCCCCGGGGGCACTCCCATGGCCCGGAGGACGTGGGAGGGCTCCTCCTTGCCGCTGGAGCACGCGGACCCGGTCGAGACCGCACACCCGGCGCGGTCCACCCGGACCACCCAGCGCCCGTCGCATCCGGCCTGCGGCATCAGCACAGCGACCGTGTTCCAGAGCCGGTCGGCAGAGGCCCCCAGCACCTGGCAGCCCGGAATACGGGCCAGGAGGGAGGCCTCGAAGGCCTTTCGCTCAGCCAGCCGGTCGGCACGGAACCCGGCCGTGCACTGCGCCTCCCGCACCTCCAGCGCCCGGACGAGAGCCAGGGCACCCGGAAGGTTTTCAGTTCCAGCCCGCGCCCCCTCCTCCTGCGCCCCCCCCACCACGAGGGGTCGGAGCGGACCGGGCGAGGCGAACTTGAGGAAGCCGATCCCCCGAGGCCCACCGAACTTGTGGGCACAGCCGGTCAGGCAAGTCACCTCCCGCAGCTCGGAGGCGGGCATTTTGCCTAGCCATTGGGCGGCATCACAGAAGAACGGTACCCCCCGGGCCCGGCACCACTCCAGCACGCTGCCCCAAGGCTGAACCACCCCGGTCTCGTTGTTCGCGGCCATCACCGCCACGAGACCGGGCGCCGCCTCGCCGGCAGCAACCCGGAGCGACTCAAGATCAAGCACTCCCTCGGGGGTCACGGGCAGAAGCCGGAGCCGGTCCCCGAACAGCCGCCGGGCCGGCGCCAGCACCGAGGGATGCTCCACCGCCGAAACCCAAACTTCGCGGTCGGGCGCAAGGGTCCTGTGGAAGTGATGGAGCAGAAGATTGTTCGACTCCGTGGCGCCCGAAGTCCAGAAGAGGTCCGCCGGGGAGCAGCCCAGCAGGCCCGCCAGACGCCCCCGGGATTCCTCGAGCGCCCATGAGGCCCGCGACCCGATCCGGTGGGGGCTGGAGGGATTGCCAGGCCACCGCTCGGAGGCTTCCAGCCAGGCGTCGCGCGCCTGGGGAATGAGGGGCGTGGTGGCGTTGTGGTCGAAATAAAGCATCCGACCTCCCGACCCTACTTCAGCCCTGCCCGTTTTCGAGCTCTATTTAAGCCGTCCCCGCGTCCCTGCGTCTCCGCGTTTCCCAGGAGGAGAAGAGGGGGTCTGGATAGACCTTCTCGCA
>DMJJ01000338.1 GCA_003452185.1 Verrucomicrobiales bacterium
GCGTGAACAGGCCCCTGGGCCCCCTTCAAGCTAGAGCCGATCAAAGCGAGCCCCCCCGGCCCCCCCGACTCCCGGATTGCCTCCGTCCACCGGGGGCGTAGTCTTCCCCCCGAAACCATCATTCCACTCACACACGCCTCCACCCACCCCCCATGAAGATGAAGACGCTCCCGACCTCGCTCTCCCGTCGACGCTTCCTTGCCACCGCCGCCGCAGTGGTCGCCGCCCCCCGGGTTCTGACCGCCCAGAAGTCCGAGAAGCAGCTCGTCATCGGCACCGGAGAGCACCGCTACGAGGTGATCCACAACTGGGCCCAGCTCCCCGACAAATACTCCTGGCAGACCACCCACAACGTCGCCGTCGACCATGAGGGGCTCGTCTACATCATCCACGAGGGGCGCGAAAACCTGAAGGACCACCCGTCGATCTTCGTCTTCGACGACCGGGGCCGGTTCGTTCGCGCCTTCGGAAACCAGTTCCAGGGGGGAGGTCACGGGCTCGAGGTTCGGACCGAGGGACGCCAGCAGTTCCTCTACGTCACCGGCTACCAGCAGCTGAAGAACTTTGCCAAGCTCACCCTCAAGGGGGAGGTGGTCTGGGAGAAGCGGGCACCGATGGAATCAGGCCTCTACCCCAAGGGGGAGGACACCCAGCCGACCAAGCGCTGGGGACGCGACGCCTTCATGCCGACGAATTTTGCCTTCCTCCCCGACGGCGGGTGGTTCCTGGCCGACGGTTATGGCTCCTTCCGGATCCACCGCTACGACAAGAACGGGAACTGGGTCTCCATGTTCGGCGCCCCGGGCAAGGGGGATGGCCAGTTCGACACGCCACACGGGATCTGGATCGACAGCCGCCCCGGGAAGCCGGTCTCGGTTGTCGTTGCCGACCGCGCCAACAAGCGCCTTCAGTGGTTCACGCTCGAGGGGAAGCATCTCCAGACCCTCGACGGGTTCATTCTTCCCGCGAACCTCGATACCCGTAAGGACCTCCTCCTCGTCCCCGACCTCAGCGCCCGGGTCACCCTCCTCGACCGGAACAACCAGGTGATCACCCATCTCGGGGAGGACCCCGAGTGGCGTGCCGCCGTCCTCAAGGACGGAATGAAACTTCGCGGGAATACGAAGGGGGAGGGATGGGTCTCCGGCCGGTTCCTCCATCCCCACGACGCCTGCTTCGACGCGAAGGGGAACATCCTCGTCGCCGAGTGGGTTCACACCGGTCGCATCACCAAGCTTCGCAAGCTGAGCTGAATTGAATTGAGCTGAACTGAGCCACGCGACGGCCGGTCCCCCGGCATCCCGCGTCAGTTTTCCCCTCGGATCGAGCCTCCTCGTTCCGAGGGGTTTTGTTTCCCCTTGCCTCGGGGCGTGGCTCCACGTATAGCCCGTGTCGTTCGTCGGCGATGCCGTGTGGCATCCAAACCGACGGGCACAAGGAGAGAGAGGAAGTCGCCGAAGAGGCCGTCGCCACAACGAACGGCTCCCGGCCCCCCCGTCGGCTTCCCTCTGCATACAACCAACCAACCAACACTACAGATACCATGCGTACACGTCCGTACTGTCCCAACCCGGCCTGGCTCTGGCTTTGCGCCCTGCCTGCCTCGGCAAGCCTTCTCTTCAACGACTCGTTCGACTATCCCGACGGGCCTCTCACCGGGGCGCCCGGCACCCCCTGGGTCATCCACGGTGGAACCGCCCTCCAAGCCGATGTTCTCAGCGGGATGCTCCAGCTTACGGAGCAAAACTCGGAGGATGTCAGCGTGATCCTTCCCGGCGCCCCCTACAACCAGGGGGCCCTCTACGCGAGCTGCCTCGTCAACTTCACCTCCCCACCCTCGGGGCATGGGACCTTCTTCCTCCACTTCAAGGACACGGGCAACGTGCAGAAGGGACGCGTCTACGCCACGACCGACGGGGCCGCCCCGGGGAACGTGCGACTCGGCGTTGCCAACGGCACCGGCACCCCGGTCTACATCCCGCGGGACCTGCCCCTTACCTCCACGCACCGGATCGTGCTTCGCCACGCGCCCGGCCTTCCGAACAGCTCGATTCTTTGGATCGACCCGATCGATGAGGCCGACACCACATTTCGCGTCGAGGCCCTCGATAACAACCGCGTCGCCAACCTCCACGCCCTCGCCCTCCGGGAGTCTCTCTCGCTGGGGGATGGAATGGGGACCCTCTTCATCGACGACCTGCGTGTCGGGACCGGGTTCTCGGACGTCGCGGGGCCCAACACCCCGCCGACCCTCTCGTCGATCCCCGACCAACGGGTCGCCGCGGACCAGCTTGTCGGGCCGATTCCCTTCACCGTGGGCGACAAGGAGTCGCCCCCGGAACACCTCTCGGTAACCCTCAGCTCCTCCAACCCGGCTCTCCTCTCTCCCGCCGGGGCCTCGTTTCAGGGAACCGGTGCAGACCGCACCCTGACGCTCCGTCCCACAGCCGGGCTGCAGGGGGTGGCAACCATTCGGCTCGAGGTGAGCGACGGAGCGCAGAGCTCCTCGACCACGTTCCTCCTCGTGGTGGGAGCCCCGGCCATTCGAGGCCCGTCGACGGCGGAGACTCCGATGGATCATCCCGTTGACGGGCTCCTCTTCACCCTCTCCGACCACGAGACCCTGCCGGAGCAGCTTCTCCTGACAGTCACCTCCTCCGCCCCGTCGCTGATCCCGCCCGAGGGGATCCGGTGGACGGGGACCGGAGCCGAACGCTCCTTGCGGCTGACACCCGTCGCCGGCGCCACGGGGGTTGCAACTCTCTCCATCCAGGTGTCGGACGGGCTTCTCAGCGCGACGAACACCCTGGTGGTGACGGTTCACCCTCCCCTCGCGATGCTCCTCTCGGAGGACTTCACCCTTCCCGATGGGAGCCTGATCGTGCCGGGCGGCACTTGGCTCATCCATGCCCCCGATCCGGGGGATCCCGCCAACATCCGGGTGGCGGGAGGGCGGCTGGAGCTCTCCTCGACGCGGGGGGAGGATGTCCATGCCTCCCTGGCCGGGGGGCCGTGGAGCCCCGGGAGCGGGGCGATCCTCTATGCGGCGTTGCGGCTCCGATGCCGCGATCTGCCGACGGCGGCCGGGGGGTTCTTCGGGCATTTCCGGGACGACCACACCGCCTATCGAGGTCGGGTGTACCTGGCGTTGTCCGAGTCCGATCCAGGGCGCTACCGGGTCGGTGTGGCCTCCGCCTCCGGCGTGCCGGTGTTCGAGTCGCGGGATCACGCCCCGGGGGAATGGGTCGCGGTGGTCGTGAAATACAACGTGGGGACAGGGGAGACGCGGCTTTGGGTGAATCCCACGGTTGAGGCGGATCCCTCCCTTCGGGCCTCGGATGATCCGTTGCCGGTGACGATCAGCAACTGGTCGTTCCGACAGGGGGAGGGAATTGGGACCGTGGAGGTCGATGACCTGAGGGTGGCCGGGAGCTTCGGGCTGGTCCTCTCGGTCGGTTCGGCACCGCGACTCGAGATCGGGTGGAGCGACCTGGGCGGGGTGCTTCGGGTTACCTGGCCGGGAGTGACGGGTTACGCGCTGCAGCGCTCAGGCTCGTTGTCGCCGGCGTTGTGGGTGGATGAGTCCTCCCCCGTCGAAGTGCAGGCGGGGAGCAGTTCGGTGACCCTTGGACCTACGGGAGCGGCCGGGCTCTTCCGGCTGATCCAGAGGTAAGCCGGTCTGAGTGCGTCCTCTTCCCCCGGCCGCGAAAGGCCAGCCGCGGCCGGGGGAAGACTTCGTTGCCGCAATAGAGCACAAAGAACGCAAAAGAGGGGGAACGCTTCTTTCTTGGGAAGGAACTCGCTTTGAGATGGGCGGGCATTCCACTTGCAAAAACGCTCAAACTATCTATAAAAAATCACTGATGGGGCATACCCCGTTCGAGGCTCGGGCTCATGGATTCCGATCTGCAATGAGGATCCGCCGTGCTCGGGGGGAGTGCAGGGAGTTGATTCCAACAAGAACGCGAAAACGGCCGACAATTTACCGCAGCATGAGTGGTCGCCCGATTCGAGGTACCAACTTTCCTCCGGGCGGGAACGCGACGGACAACCTGTTTGATGATCTTGCCCGACGGAGAGAGGTCTCCTTGGTCTTTTGCTGATGAGTGTGCTGAGCGAGGCTCCAGTATGAAACTCTTCCTCATCCCATCGCTTCTGCTGAGCCTCGCTGCACGAGGCCTGGGGGATTACGTCTCTGTCTACACTCCTCCAGAGGCTAACACAAAGGCTGGGGGTCTTGAGCTCCTCCCATATTACTTTCGCGCCTACCAGCAGGTATTCGATGCCTCCCTGTTTTCTGCAATGCCAACGGGAGGCGGGACGATCCGGGGCCTCGATTTGCGTGCGTCGCAACGCTCCTTAGACGCCCTCGGCTACGTTTACGGGATTACTATTGAGTTCTCAACGACTTCAAAGACCGTTGACAGCCTGAGCCCTGTTTTTGGCGAGAACCTCGGATCCGACAACCAAGTCTACTGGGACGGAGTGAAAACATCATTCTCGTCAGGAAAGCTAAACGGGCTTCAGAGCTTCGGCCTGAGCTTCCCACTCTATCCTGGAGGTGGATTCCATTTCGACCCAGCTAAGCGGAACCTCCTGATGACCCTCCGCAACCTTCATTTTCCAGTTCCGCAGCAGGGATGCCTCGCCTTCGAAAGGATGCCGATGTCCTTCATTGACGCCTTGCTCCTCGACCCGCCGCAGATCTGGAGCTCCCAGCGTGCGGATGGGATGAGGGGATCAGCCAGCGTGAATGATCCTGCGGACAGCGGGGTGGTCGGCAGGGCCCCCGTAAGCGGGACTTCAACAGCGGACAACCCGCTTTTGGAGTCTGCTCTCGCTGATCGGGCGCCCATCCTCCCCGTGAATACATGCGCTGCATGAAAACGCAGTTTCAGGTGCTTAGTCTTGTCCTGCTCAGTTCTGTTCACGCCATGGGCGCGGTCGTCCAACGTGTCGATGTGGTTAGCCCACCCGAGCTGGCGAACACCGATGGCCCCTCCTTTGTCACGCCTGCGGCGTTCTCGGTCCACTATCAACAACTGTACCCCTCGTCACTTTTCTCGGCATTGCCCCCGGGGGGAGGATTGCTAAAGGAGGTTGCGTTTCGGGTGGATGCGCCATCGGGCGGTTTCTGGAATGCCCAGAAGACCGGGATTCAGGTTACGGTGTCGAAGTTTACCCAAGGATCGCTCAGTCCTGTCTTCTCAGCGAACATTGGGACAGATGGGTTTCGTTTGATCGACTCCAGCCAGAATATTTCTCTCAATAGTCAGTGGATCGATGCATTCACGCCAACCCGCTTCGGAATTGCCTTTGGGGTTGGGGCGTCGGAAGGGTTTCACTACGATCCAAGCCAGGGTGATCTGTTGGTCGATGTCTCCGGCCTTAGTGTGCCTCTACTACTCGACTCGTACGTCGGAACCAAGCCCATTGCAGTCTGGCAGTCTACGCAAGATTTCAATTCGCCCCAGGGGCGACTGAGCTCGGAGGGTCTGGTCACTCTCTTCCATTTCACCGTCCCCGAGCCAGGATCATCGGCCTTTCTCGCCTTGGGGCTGGGTGCACTGCTCCTCACCCGAGCCTCACAGCGCAAACTGAAGGAACCCAATGTCCCTATTTGAGGCCCGGCTCCCCGATCCTGCTTTCTTCTATTGCGTTCCTTGAGTTCTTTCGCGGCAACCCGCCTCTTCTCTCTCGCGGCCGGTCTCAGACCTCGCGGGTGAGGGCGACGCCGGCCTTGAGGAGCTTGGCGGCATCGGCGTCGGACTTCGCCTCGGCGTAGATCCGCAGGATCGGCTCGGTCCCCGAGCCCCGGAGCATCAGCCAGCTTCCGTCCTGCGCGATGAACTTCACGCCATCGTACGATTTCACCTCCGCGAGCGGCGATTTCAGAAGCCGCGAAGGGGGGTTCTTCTTGCAGAACTCCATCAGCGCGGGCCGCTTCTCCAGCGGGAAATGGGTGTCGATCCGCGCATACCGATGCGGTCCATATTCCTTCTCCAGCCGCGCGAGCATCCGGGTGATCGGCTCCCGCTCGGTGGCCAACACCTCGAGCAGCATCAGCCCGGCCAGGATCCCGTCCCGCTCCGGAACGTGTCCCGGGAAGGCGATCCCGCCGCTCTCCTCGGCTCCCAGGAGCACGCCCCCCTTCATGATCTCCGCAGCGACGTACTTGAACCCCACGGCCGTCTCCGTGCACTCGAGTCCGTAGTGGGCGCACATCTTCTCCACCATCGAGGTGGCGGTGAGGGCCTTCACCATCCGGCCCTTCTCGGACCGGTGCAGGATGAAGTGACGCAGCAGCAGGCAGATCACCTGGTGGGTCGAGAGAGGGTTCCCACGCCCATCCATCGCTCCGACCCGGTCGGCATCCCCGTCGGTCACAACGCAGAGGTCGTGCGGGTGTTTCTTCAGCCACGCCGCGCTCGCGACGTAGTTCTTCGGGATCGGCTCCGGATTGATCCCGCCAAACGACGGGTTGTGGTCCCCGTTCAACGTGGTCACCCGGCATCGGGTTCCGGCCAGAAGCTCGTCGAAACAGCCGGCCCCCACCCCAAACATCGGGTCGTGGGCGAATCGGATCGGCGTCCGGGCGATCTTGCGGAAATCGACCCGCTTCTTCAGGGCGGCAAAGTGTGCCGGTTGAATATCCTTCACCCGAATCTTCCCCGACGCGACTCCGTCGGGGAGGGGGATGGCGTTGACGGGAGTGGAATCGAGAAGTTTTTCGACCGCCTGGCAGAGCGAGCTCTCGGCCGAGCCGCCGAAGTGGGCCTTGAGCTTGAATCCGTTGAAGGCTGCAGGGTTGTGGCTCGCCGTGATCATCACCCCGCCCACGGCGGACTCCTTCTTGACCAGGTAGGAAACGGCCGGGGTTGGGGTGGGGCGGGAGGTGAGGGTCACTTCGAACCCGTTGCCGGCGAGGATCTCCGCCGTCCGGTGGGCAAACTGGTCCGACAGGAATCGGCGATCGTACCCGACGACCACATGCGGCCGCGTTCCCTCCACCGGGTTTGCGTTCCAGTAGTTGGCCGTTGCCTGGGCGACCCGTTCCAGGTTTGCGAAGGTGAAGTCCTCCGCGATGATCGCCCGCCACCCGTCTGTCCCGAACTTGATCTGAGTCATTGGAGCCGTGATCGGACGGTTAGACCAAACCTGAAGCCCCCAAGCAAGAGGAGGTTGGGCAGAAATGACATGAATGTTGTCCCCGTAGTGGTCGTCCAGATAGTCTCGGGGGCGAGATACCCCTCGAGACACGCCATATGACATTGCGAATTCATTCGTTCGATCGGAAGCGGCCGGCACATGCGGCCGGCTTTACGCTCATTGAAATCCTGCTGGTGATCGTGATCATCCTGCTGCTGGCCGGCGCCCTGGTGGTGTTCGTGCTTCCGCAGCAGGAAGGGGCCGAGAAGAACACCACGCGACTGCTCCTCAACGGGGTCGGCACGGCTCTCGACACCTACCGGCTCAACATCGGGCACTACCCGACCGAGCAGGAGGGCGGCCTCGAGGCCCTGCTCAAGAAGCCTGCCTATGAAAACGAGCGGCTCGGTGAGAAGTGGCAGGGGCCCTATCTCAAGCCCGGCACGCGGCTCGATGATCCGTGGGGCCACAAGATCCGGTACGAGCTCGCCGACAAGACCGCTGGCGACGAGAAGAAGGGGGGCCTTCCCTACAAGCTCTCCTCCGTGGGGCCGGACGGCCAGCCGGATACCGACGATGATATCCGCCTGATGGCTGAGAGCGACAAGGACAACGGCTCCGCTCCCTCGGGTGGGACGGGCAAGTAGTCCCTGTCCCTATGTGGATGCTGGCGGGTCACCCCCTGCGGTATGCCAGCTCCCCCGCGACGCGCGGTCGCCCGGTTCCCGCATGGCGGGCCCGGGGATTTACCCTGGTCGAGCTGTTGCTGGCGATCTCGCTCCTGCTGCTGCTCTTCGGCGCCATCGCCTTCAACTTTGGATCCCTTCAACGCGGCGCCCAGCTCGATGAGGGGGCCTCCCAGGTCGAGGCGCTCGTGCAGTTCGCCCGGGCCCAGGCGGCGTCGACCGGCCGGCGGCTGATGGTGATCTACTCCGAGAGGGAGCCCTCTGGAACCGCTTCGGGGGGCGACCCGGTGCCGCTCCTTGAGTTGGTCTGGGAGCGCGATCCCCTTGGAGGCCCGGGAGTGTTTGAACGGCTCCCCGAGGCCGACGCGTATCTCCAGGGAATCACAGATCTGGTGAAGTTCGAGTCCATCCATTCCCTCGATCTCTCCCCGGGCCGCAGCGCCGGCGCGGGGGGGACGAATTCCGCTGCCCGCCCCCAGACCCAGCCCGCGGCGACGACGCAGGAGCCGGGGACCTCCGCCCCTCCCCTTGCCTCCGAGTCGGAGGGAGTGGCGCCGAACCCCTTCGCCCCCCTCGTCTTCTATCCCGACGGCTCGACCGACCCGATGGAGATGATTCTCCTGAGTCGCGATTCGGAGGATTCCCGGCGGCTCCAGCTCCGTCTCACCGGGATGAGCGGTTCCATCCAGCGACGCCTCCTCCCTCGGGATCCCTTCCAGTCGAAGGATCCCGCCCTCCCGCAGACGGAGGAGTCCCCTGCGGCGGCGGCCACTGCCGAACCGGTCGAGGCCCCGCAATGAACCCGGCCCGACACACCTCCTCGCCTGGCTCGCGGTTCCCCGCGCGCGGCGCAGTGCTCCTGGAGGTGATCCTCGCCTTGGTGCTGTTCGTCGGGGCGGTGACGGTCATCGGGATCGCCATGAGCACGTCGATGGAGGGGGTGGAACGGCAGCGGATGAATGTCCACGCGGCCAACCTCGCCCTCTCGGTCCTTTCCGAGGTGCAGCTCGGGATCCGCGTCCCCTCGGGGGCGGGGGCCGAGGCGTTTCATCAGCCGTTCGAGAACTGGACGGCCGAGGTGGCGCTCTCCTCTCTGGAGGACGACCCTTCCGGCGGCGGGGGGCTCACGCGGGCCGAGGTGGTGGTGCGGCATCGGCAGGCCCCGATCGTTTACCGGGTCTGCCAGGTCTTCGCGCTCGACCGCTCGCGGCCGGCCACGCGGAAGGAGGGACCGGAGAAATGAAACCCCGGCCTCTTGCTGCAACCGCACCGGCTGGGTCGCGCGTGCGTCGCGCGGCCTTCACTCTTCTGGAGGTGGTGCTCGCGATCGTGATCGCCATCGGGATCCTGGTGGTTGCGCTCTATTTCTACCAGCAGTCGACCCGTCTCCGGGGGCAGCTGATAGAGGAGTCGGACCGGCTGGCGACCGTGCGGCTCCTCATTGACCGGATGACGCAGGATCTTCGGTCGGCGTTTCCCGACACCCTCCTCTCCTTCTCGGGCGATGCCTCCTCGATGACTTTCGTCCACACGGGCCTTCCCTCCACGGCGGCGCTCGGCCTGGTGGGGGATCCCCGGCAGGCGCCGCGGCAGACCGACCTCTGGGTGGTTCGCTACGGCGTGACCCTCGGGCGGGACGGGACCAACCAGGTCGTCTCCGGCCTGACGCGGGTGGAGGAGCCCCGGCTGGATGCCCATCCCGGGCTTCTCACCCTGACGACCCCGCCGGCCGGGCAGACGAGCGCT
>DMJJ01000583.1:0-2358 GCA_003452185.1 Verrucomicrobiales bacterium
CGTATCGAACCTTCCGACCGTCTGGTCGAACTGCCTGGCCGGGTGGTGGCTGGGGGGCGGCGGGCCGCCCGGGGGGCTTGCTCCGCTGATGGTGGGAGCTTCGCTGCTGTACGTCGGCGGGATGTACCTGAACGACGCCTTTGACGTTGAGTTTGACCGCCAGCACCGGCCGGAGCGCCCGATCCCGGGCGGGATCATCGGCCACGGCACGGTGACGGCCCTGGGGATCCTCTGGCTTGCGCTCGGGCTCGGTTGCATCGGCCTGCGGGGCGTCACCCCGCTGCTGCTTGCGGGCCTGCTCACGGGGGCGATCCTGGTGTACGATGCCCTGCACAAGGTGGTGACCTTCTCCCCGGTGTTGATGGCGATCTGCCGGCTCGTGCTCCTGCTGCTGGCCGCGTCGTTTGGGCAATCGGGGGTGACGGGACTGGCGATCTGGAGCTCGCTGGTGCTGGCGGGGTACATCATCGGCCTGAGCTACCTGGCCCGGCGGGAGAGCACGATGGGGGCCTGGGGGTTCTGGCCGCTGGTGCCCCTGGGGGCGCCGGTGGTGCTGGCGTACCTGGTCAACCTGGGGGAATTCCGGGACAAGGCGATGGCCCTCTCGGCGTTGATGCTCCTTTGGGTGGCGAAATGCATTGTCCCGCTCCTGAGGGTGGCGGGGGGCGCCAACATCGGGCGCGCGGTCTCGGGGCTCCTGGCGGGGATCTGCCTGGTGGATCTCCTCGCGGTGGCGGACGTCTCCCGTCCGATGGCGTTCCTTTTCATCGGGTTTTTCGGACTCGCGCTGCTGCTGCAACGGTTTGTCCCGGCCACCTGAGGCCCGCCAACGAGAGGAGCGATGGCGAACAAATTCTACGATCCGGGGGAGGGACGGGGGGCCAGGGTGAACGACCTGTTTGCGGCGATCGCCCCCCGGTATGACCTGATCAATGATCTCCAGAGCCTCGGGATGCACCGCCTCTGGAAGCGCCGCCTGATCGGCCTTGCCGCGCCCCGTCCGGGGGAGACCGCCCTGGACCTCTGCTGCGGCACGGGGGATATCGCCTTTGGGCTCGCCGCCCGCGGGGCGCGGGTGATGGGCCTCGACTTCAGCGGTGCGATGCTCCGCGTGGCGGATCTTCGTTCCCGCGCCCGCACGACCCCCGGGGAGGCGCCCAAGTTCATCCAGGGGGACGCGATGCGGACGGGACTTCCCTCGGGGGCGTTCGACGTGGTGACGATCGGCTACGGCCTGCGGAATCTGTCGAGCTGGGAGCAGGGGCTGGCGGAGATCCAGCGGGTGGCGAAGCCCGGGGGGAGGGTCCTGGTGCTCGACTTCGGAAAGCCCGACTCGCCCGCGTGGCGGCAGGCCTACTTTGCCTACCTGCGATGGGTGGTGCCGCGGTTTGGAAAAGTGTTCTGCGGCGACTCGGAAACCCACTCATACATCCTCGAATCGCTGCTTCACTACCCCGCCCAACGGGGGGTCGAGCGCCGGATGCGGGAGCTCGGGTGGTCGGGGGTCGAGGTGTTCAACCTGCTCGGCGGGATGATGAGCATCAACTACGGCCGCACCCCCGGTGGGGAGTGACCCACGCGAGGCGGGCCTCCGCTATCGCGCTGCCGGAAACCGGAAGGTTGTCGTGCTGTGGAACCGCTTCCCCGGGCGGAGAACCGTGGAGGGGAAGGCGGGATGGTTCACGGAGTCGGGGAAGTGTTGGGTCTCGAAACAGACCCCCCCGTGGTTGAGATGGTTTCCGGTGTAGAGCTGCATCCCGGGCTCGGTCGTCCGCACCTCCATCACCCGTCCGCTGGCGGGATCGGCAAGCCGGGCGGCGAGACGGAGGCGCCCTGGAGTGCGGGCGACGACGTAGTTGTGATCGTAGCCCCCGGGGGCGGGCTTGAGCTGCGCGATCCGGGCCCCAAGGGGGGAGGGTGTTGTGAAATCGAGGGGTGTTCCCCGCACACTCGCGATCTCCCCCGTTGGGATGAGCCCGGAGTCCGCCACGGTGTAGCGGTCCATGGGAAGCCAGAGCACCTGGGCGAGAACGTCCCCCGAGCCGGCCAGGTTGAAATAGGCGTGATTGGTGAGGTTGATGGGCGTCGCCTTGTCGGTGGTCGCCTCGTAGTCGACGCGGAGCTCGTTGTCGTCGGTGAGGGTGTAGGTGACGGCGACCTGAAGGTTTCCCGGGTATCCCTCCTCGCCGTCGCGGCTGAGGTAAGTCAGGCGCACCCCCCCTGCCCCGCCGCGCCCTGGGACGATGTGCCCCTGCCACGGGACGGCGGCAAACCCGCGCAGCCCCCCGTGGAGATGGTGTGGGCCGTTGTTTGCAGCAAGCCGGTACTCAGCCCCGTCGAGGGTGAACCGGGCGTTGG
>DMJJ01000583.1:2642-9110 GCA_003452185.1 Verrucomicrobiales bacterium
ACCCGGCCGATCACGGGGGCCGGCGCGTTGAACCCGGTGAGGTAGGGAGTGAGCCCGGAGGCCCCGCGGATGACGCTCGTGAAATGCCCCTCCCGGTCGGGCACCTGAATCGAGGTCAGGGTGGCGCCGTAGCTGATGAGCTGCACCACGAGCCCATGCCGGTTGCGAAGGGTGAACTGCGAGATCGGAGTACCGTCGGGAAGCGCCCCCAAGGGGACTTCCTCGGCACGCTGAAGCGGCGAGGGAGTTCCGGCGCTCACGAGCAGGGGCAGGGCCAGAAACCAGAGCAGGATGAGGTGCCTGAGGAGGGAGACGGGGTGCATGGGGCGATTCTGCCCGGACCGGCTTCGGTGGCAACGGCAAATGACCTCCCCGGGTGGGGCGTGGCGACCGGGGCGCGATCCGGGAGAGGCAGGCATCCGACTCACTCCACCACGACACGCGCGTACTCGATGCCCGGGGTCAAATCAAAGCGAAGCGTCTCGCCGTTCCCGACCACGGCGGGGCCGGCCGGCACCCACGCGAGGGTGTCACGCGATTGCTCGAGCCGGTAGATCCGCCCGGCGAGGGGATTCACCAGGAGGGCGGGAGGGACCTGCTGCAGGGCGACCCCGGGACGGGGAGGCCGCGTGCGACCCGTCTCCGCTTCGGGCCAGCGGGGGATGCGGTTCGCGGCGTCGTCGAGGAGCCGCAGGATCTCGTCGTATGGGAGGCCGGAGGGATCGGCCCTCTGGTTGAAAAATGCGGCGATGTTCACCCCATCGCGCCGTTGTCGCCCGAGGGTCCAGGTGCCGGGCAGGGAGCCGAAGAAGGTCCAGTCCTGTCCATCCCCCCGCCTGGGGGTGCCATCGATCCAGTAGGTGGTGAGGAACCGGGCATACGCCGCGGCCGTGCAGGTGAGCCCGCCGTGTGCGGCCATCGACTCGAGGTGAAACCCTCCGTCGGGCCAGGGAACCTCCCGGCCCGGGAGAAAGAGATCCGGCCCCTGGCCGGGGTCGGAGTACGAGGGCTCCCGCGGATCACGTCGTGCGGGGAGACTCGCTCCAAGGGCCACCTCGTCCGGGGGGACCCCCAGGGGGGCGAAGATCGCACCCCGGACAAACCCGACGTAATCCTGATGGGTGACCTCCTCGATGACCAGGCCGAGGAGCAGGTATCCGAAGTTCGAATAGGCCGAGGTCCGGCCCGGATCGTGGTCCAGCGGGCGGCCCATCATGTAGCGGGCAATCTCACGGGCCGAAGGGGGGGACTCGACCCCGAGGGTGCGGGCGATGTCGGCCTGCTGGAACATGGGATCCCCCGAGCGGTCGCGGTCCCACCCGCCGGTGTGGGCCAGGAGGTGGGCGAGGGTGATTTCCTGAAGCAGGGGGTCGGGGAGCCCGAACGGCTGGAGGTGGAGGATTCCACCCCCCGGCTGCCCGAGATCAAAGACATGGGCTGAGAGCTGGAGGTCCCCCCGGGCGGCGAGCAGGCGGATGGCGGCGGCGGTGATCGGCTTGCAGAGGCTGGCGATCCGGAACGGGGAGTCCGGGGTGACTGGGAGGTGGTGCCCGGGATCCCGCCATCCGTAGGCGCGGTCGAGGAGGACTTTCCCGTGTCGCGTGACACAGAGGGCTCCGGCCGGGATTTGCCGTGCGGCCATGAACCGGAGCATTTCCTCCTCGAGCGGCTGGAGGCCGGGAACCGGGAGGCCGGTGGCGGGAGGCGGCTCGGCCGCTGCCGTGCGGATCAGGAGGAGGAGAAGTGCGGCCGGGATCCCGAGAAGGATCCGGTGTCGGAGCGATGGGATCCCTGCACGACGCCCTCGCGCGTGGGGATGTGGCTCGTCGGACCGCAGGACCATGAGGCCGGAGCAAGCCATAGGGGGCGGGAGCGGGCAAGCCGGGAATCGGATTGCCCCGGCGCGATGGAAGGCGTATCGAAGGGGAGTCCCATGCCCTGCCGCTCCTACAGATTTACGGGGTTGATACGGGCGGCGCTCGTGGCCGCGACCCTCGGTGTCACCCCGATCCTGCGCGCCGAGCCCCCCCCCGCGGCGTCGGCCGCCACCAACGGCCTTCACTGGGCGTTTGCCCCGATCCGCATGCCCGCTCTCCCGGACGGGGGGGCGCAGCGTGGGGGGGAGGGAAATCCAATCGACGCCTTCGTTCAGGCGCGGCTTGCGAAGGCGGGCCTCCACCCCGCCCCCGAGGCTGACCGCGCGACCCTGATCCGGAGGCTTTCGTTTGATCTTCTGGGGCTTCCTCCCGGTCCGTCGGAGGTGGAGGAGTTTGTCCGCGACCCGGATCCACGCGCCTATGGACGGTTGGTCGAGCGGCTGCTGGCCTCCCCCCACTATGGGGAGCAATGGGGCCGCCACTGGCTCGACGTGGTGCGGTACACGGAGAGCCAGGGGTTCGAGTACGACCGGCTGCGGGAGAATGCGTGGCACTACCGGGATTACGTGATTGCGAGCCTCAACCGGGACATCCCGTACGACCGGTTCATGCGGGAGCAGGTGGCGGGGGATGTCCTGGAGCCGGCGACCCGGGACGGGATCGTGGCGACGAGTCTTCTGGTCTGCGGCCCGTATGATGAGGCGGGCAACGCCCAGGCGAATGCCACCCAGAGGATGATCACCCGGGAGGAGGAGATGGAGGATCTCCTCAGCGTGGTCGGGCAGAGCTTCCTGGGGGTGACCCTGAACTGTGCCCGGTGCCATTCGCACAAGTTCGACCCGATCCCGATCGATGACTACTACCGGATGAAGTCGGTGTTCGACGGGGTGAAGCATGGGGAGCGGCCGATTGCGACCTCGGCGGAGATCCGGGATCGGGAGTCCCGGCTCGAGGGGGTGCGCCAGCGGATTGCGGCGGGGGAGGCCGCCATCGGGGCGATTGAGTCGGAGGCGTGGAAGCAAGCCTACGCGCGGCGCGATCCTGGCGCGGCCGGTGACACGACGCCGCCGCGGCCGGCGTTGGAGTTTCGGTTCGACACCCCGGAGAAGGAGAGACCTGCGGGGTCGCTGGAAGGAGGGGCGGTGGTGGCCGGGGGAAGGCTGCTGCTGACCAACTCCGGGGCCTTTTTCCGCTCCGCCCCGATTCCGCGGGAACTGCGCGAGAAAACCCTGGAGGCTTGGGTTTCGCTCGAAGGGCTGTCGCAAGGGGGAGGAGCGGCCATCAGCCTGGAGGCACCGGGGGGGCAGGTGTTTGATGCCATCGTGTTCGGGGAGCGACAGCCGCGGAAGTGGGTGGCGGGGAGCGAGGGATTTGCGAGGACCCGGGACCTGTCGGCGCCGGAGGAGATCGTGCCACCGGGGGTTCCGGTTCACGTGGTGGCGGTGTATGGGGGGGGGAACCGGGTGACCTTGTATCGGAACGGGGTTCCGTATGGGGAGTCGTACCAGCCGGGAAGCCCGCTTCAGACCTACAAGGCGGGCGAGGCGCGGGTCCTGCTGGGAATGCGTCACACGGGGGGAGGCCGCCCGTTCCTGCGTGGGGAGATCCTGAAGGCTTCCGTGTTCGACAGGGCCCTTTCGGCGGCGGAGGTGGGGAGTCTGTTCCGTTCCTCCGGGGCGCATGTCTCGAGGGAGGCGCTGGAGGCGGCGATGACCCCGGAGGGTCGCCGGGAGCGGGAACGGCTGGGGCGGGAGGTTGAGGGAGCCCGGGCGGAACTCGGGTCGATGCCGCCGCTGCCGGTCTCGTATGCCGGGGTAAGGCGCCAACCGGAGCCGACCCGCCGGCTGCGCCGCGGGGATGTGAAGACCCCGGAGGATGTGATGGTCCCGGGGGCGTTGTCCGTGATCCGGACGCCGAGTCCGGAGTTTGGGTTGCCGGCTGATGCGCCCGAGGGGGAGAGGCGTCGGCGGTTTGCCGACTGGCTGGCGAGCCCCGAGAACCCGCTTCCGGCCCGGGTGATGATGAACCGGGTCTGGCAATTCCATTTCGGCCAGGGGCTCGTGGCCACCCCCAACGACCTCGGGAGATCGGGCTCGGCCCCCACGCACCCGGAGCTCCTGGACTGGCTGGCGGCGACGTTCATCCGCTCGGGATGGAGCCTCAAGGCGATGCACCGGCTGATCGTGACCTCGGCGGCGTACCGACAGTCCTCCCGCTTTGACAGCGCGTCGGCCGCGGCCGATGCCGACAACCTGCTTCTTTGGCGCTACGCCCCCCGCCGGCTGGAGGCCGAGATGTTGCGCGATGCCATGCTGAGCGTCAGCGGGGAGCTGAACCCGGCCGTGGGAGGGCCAAGCTTCCGCTCCTTTGACGTCCTGACCTTTCCGGCCAACGCCTATGTGCCGCGCGACAAGACGGGCCCCGAGTTCAACCGCCGGAGCGTCTACCGGATGAACGTGAACTCGGGGAAGGAGCCGCTCATGGATGCCTTTGATTGCCCGGATCCGGCGGTCAAGACCCCGCGTCGCGGGGTCACGATCACCCCGCTGCAGGCCCTCGCGCTGATGAACAACTCGTTTGTTCAGCGGCAGGCCGAGCGTCTCGCCGCGCGGGCGAAGTCGGTTGGCGGCGAGGGGATGGCGGACGGGGTGTCCACGGCCTACCGGCTGGCCCTGGGCCGGTCCCCCACCCCGCAGGAATCGGCCGCCGCACAGGGGGTCTCCCGCGACCGAGGCCTCCTGCCGATCTGCTGGGCGCTGCTCAACAGCACGGAGTTTCTCTACATCCAATAGCCTCCGCATGAACCCCTCCTTCGACCCCACACCGGTTACGAGGCGCCGCTTCCTCCATTCCTCCACGGAGGGGATGGGGGCGATCGCCCTCGCCTGGATGCTCGCGCGGGAGAGGGCCGGGGCCTCCCCGGCGAGCCCCTCCACCCCGTCGCGTCTCCCGCACTACGCCCCGCGGGCGAAGCGGATCGTGCAGATCTTCTGCTGCGGTGGGGTGAGCCACCTCGACACCTTCGATCCCAAGCCGGAGCTCGACCGGATGCATGGGAAGACGCTGGAGGGGAAGGGGGAGAACCTTGGGTTTTTTGGTCAGCCGGGGAAGCTGATGCGAAGCCCGTACGAGTTTCGTCGCCATGGGCAGAGCGGGGCCTGGGTCTCGAGCCTTCTGCCGCATCTGGCGGGGTGTGTGGACGACCTCTGCTTCATCCGGTCGATGGTGGCCAAGAGCAACAATCACACACCCGCGACGTTCCAGATGAACAGCGGGTACACGATGAACGGGTTCCCCTCCATGGGGGCGTGGCTGAGCTATGCCTTGGGGACCGAGAACGAGAACCTGCCGACGTTCGTGGTGTTGCCCGACCCGAGGGGGATGATCGCGGGGGGATCGATCAACTGGACCTCGGGGTTTCTGCCGGCGAACCATCAGGGGGTGCCGTTTCGGACGCAATCGCGGGAGCCCATCGGCGATCTGCGGACCCCGGATTCCATCCCGCTGGAGGCGCGTCGGGCGGACATGGAGTTTCTGGCGGGGATGAACCGCGGGTTTGCGGCATCGCACGAGGGGGAGCCGAGCTTCGGCGCGCGGCTCCGGGCCTATGAGCTGGCCGCCCGGATGCAGGTGAGCATCCCCGAGGCGACCGACCTGGAGAGCGAGCCGGAGTCGATCCGGGCGTTGTATGGGCTCGACCGCGAGTCGACGCGGGGGTTCTCCCGAAACTGCCTCATGGCGCGACGGCTTCTGGAACGTGGGGTCCGGTTCGTCCAGATCTTCAACGGCGGGGCGTTTGGGAGCCCCCGAATCAACTGGGATGGGCATGAGAACCTGAAGGAGAACCATGACACCCAGGCGGCGACGATGGACCAGCCGGTGGCTGCGCTGATCCAGGATCTCAAGCAACGGGGAATGCTGGAGGACACGCTGGTGGTCTGGGCCACGGAGTTTGGCCGGGGGCCGGCGACCCAGGGGATCGACTCCCCCGGGCGTGACCATCACCCGACGGCGTTCACATGCTTTCTCGCCGGTGCCGGGGTGCGCCCCGGGCACACGCATGGGGTGACGGACGAGGTCGGGTATTTCGTCGCGGAGAACCCGGTCACCATCTACGACTTTCACGCAACGATCCTCCATCTGCTGGGGATCCAGCACGAGAAACTCACCTTTTACCACAACGGCATCAACCGCCGGCTGACGGACGTGCATGGCAAGGTGGTGAGCGAGATCCTGAGCTGAGCGCTCCACCCCTCCCCCTCCGACTGTAGCGACCGACGTCAGGAGGTCGGGGGCGGGAATATTCCCCTCCACCCAAGCTCAGCAATGGGGACTCCAAACCACCTGCTGGGAGACACGGGGGAAGCCCGCTCCGCGCGGGCCCACCTCCTGACGTCGGTGGCTACAGGGGAGGACGAAGCACGGCGAGTCATGCTCACCCCCACCCCTCCCCCTCCGACTGTAGCGACCGACGTCAGGAGGTCGGGGGCGGGAATATTCCCCTCCACCCAAGCTCAGCAATGGGGACTCCGAAACAAGTGCTGGGAGACACGGGGGAAGCCCGCTCTGCGCGGGCCCACCTCCTGACGTC
>DMJJ01000034.1 GCA_003452185.1 Verrucomicrobiales bacterium
CTTGGCCTCGGCGGGAGCCGGGCCGGGCAGTGTGGGGCGGGGTGTCGGGTCGCGTCCCCTGGCTACTGCCGGGCCCGGGCCGCCTGGGACATCAGGAATGCGAGGAGATGGTTGAAGTCAGCGGGCGAGAGGATTTCCCCGAAGTTCTCCGGCATCAAGGAATTGGCGGATTCGCGTCGCTCCTTGATGCTCTTCTTGGACACGACGAACTCCTGCCCGGCGGAATTTGCCAGCACGAGACTGTCGCCTTCCTCCCGGCGTGGCAGGCCGCTCACCACCTCGCCATCGGTTTGAACAATGAGATGGGTGCGGAACGCGTGATCGACATTCCGGTTGGGATCCAGGATGTCCTCGCACAGGCGGTCGATCCCGCGATTGCCGATCCCGTCGAGTTGGGGGCCGACCAGGTTTCCTGTCCCCTCGATCTTGTGGCAGACCGCACAGGTTTGGGCAAAGACCGCCGCCCCCCGTGCGGGGTCCGACTTGCCGGGGGCGTACCCGGCCCGGCGGGTATCGATCAACCGCTGCAGGTCGGCGTTCGCCTCGGGGGCTGCGGCCGCCAGCCGGCGGATCCGGTCGACGGCGGCGGGGAGGGTCGACTCCAGCTTCCCCTTCACGGCGGCCTCCCTCAGGAGCCGGGGGCTTGCCTTCGCCTGATCGACCCAGTCGACCAGGGAGGCGGCCAGCCGGGGGTGGCCGGCCAGGACCTCCGCCACGCGGGTCTGTGCACGCCAGGAAACCTGGCTCAGGACCTCGACGAGAATCCCGTCGCATCGGGCAAGGTCCGATGCGGCCAGCGCACCACAGAGCTGCCGGCGCGACTGGGCTGGCAGGAGCGGGTCGGCCGCGAGCACCCCCAGGGTCGGGAGCCCTTCGGCACGCCCCGGCGCGCTCAGGAGGCGGGCCGCAGCCGAGGCGATTGCCAGGTCGGTGGAGGCGTTGATGGCCAGCTCCCTAAGTGCCGGGGCGGCCAGGGAAAGATCGGTCAGGTCGGCAAGCTCAGTGACGGATTTGACCCGGTCGGCCAGGTCGCGCGGGGCGATGGAGGGCCACCCGGCAATCGGAGGCTCGAAGCCGCCCACGGCGAGCCACGCATAGGCATCCCCCGTGTCGGCGTCGATCACCTCCACGCGACCCCGTTTGCCGGCGTGCTTCGAAAGATCCCACTCGATGCGGCGTGAGGCATCGTTTCGCGGCGGGGGCGCATCCGCCAGGATCGCCCCGGTGCCGGCCTCGCGCAGCCGGACGTGGTTCCGTCCCTGGGCCGGTTTGTCCGGGTAGCCATCGTGGCCGGAGAGATCAAACGAGAGCCGGGCTGGCAGGGTGAATTCGGGCGACTGAAGCATCCCCGTGAGGGCTTCGCCCCCGGGGGGGAGGCTGCTCAGGAGAGTGGAGCTTCCCCCGCGGGAACGCGGGCGCTCCTGGAAAATCCAGGGGCTGGCCGACTCTTTCATTCCTTCGATCCCGAGGCTTTGCCACCCGGCGCTGCCCTCGGCGGCCGACTTCAGGATCCCCACCGCGAGGTCGGTGGCCCAGGCACGAAGCGTCGGGGGCAGCGGCTGCCCCCGCTCCGCGATCCCCTGGCGCATGGCCTGGAGGAGCTCGAGCTGTTGTCCGAGGTCGGCCTGGGTCTTGCGGGCGATCTCCATCAGCCCGGGGAACTGCTCCGGGCCGGCGTAACGCGAGGCGTGCTTTAGGATGCGGGTCAGAAGCGCCGGGGTCTCCCGATGCCGCTGCACGTGGGTGGTGAGAAACCGCGAGGACTCGGGGGTGGGGACCGCAATCGCCACCTCGGCCAGGGTGTGCCACGTCGCCTCGTCCTGGAAGGAGCGGGTCACCTCCTCAAAGGCTCCGTCGGCCCTTAGTTGGTCGCGGAGCGAGATCCGGATGGCATGGGCGAGGTGGGTGTCCTGGTCCGGCACCTTGGCGAGGGCGGCAAGCAACGGGGCGAGGTGAGTCGGGGAGGGGTGTTGGGCCAAAGCCTCGGCTGCCGAGCGGCGGACGTGGGGGTCGGGATCCTGGAGGGCCCGGACGAGGGTCGAGAGCCCGGCTGGAGAGGGCTGGGAAAGCGAGCCGATCACCCGCATGGCGTGCTGGCGAACCAGGGGGCTGGAATCGCCCGCCGCGGCGCGGACCAGGTCGCCGTCCACCCGAGCCGTGCGCTCCAGTACCCAGAGGGCTCCGACCTTGAGGGCCGCGGGAGCGGCGCTGCGCGTCAGAGCCTGGCGCGCCAGGGTCGCCGCCTCCATGCCCGGGCGCTCGACCAGCTCGTTGAGGGCGAGCGAGCGGCGGACCGGGTTCCCTGAGGCCAGCTGCTCCATGAGGGCGGGAGTGGCCATGCGGGTCAGGTCGGGCAAGTCGCCCCGCACCGCGCCCGGCCCGGTGTAGCGGATTCTCCAGATGCGCCCCCGCTCCCGGTCGCGGCCAGGGTGGGTCAGCGGCACCTCATAGTGCCCGATGATCCGGTTGTAGAAGTCGGCGACATAGAGGGCGCCGTCGGGCCCGAGCTGGATGTCGACAGGCCGGAACCAGGGATCGTCGGTGCTCAGGAAATCGGGCATCTCGTGGCCCACGGGTGAGGAGCCCCGCCACTCGATGCGGTCGCGGTTGATCCGGCTGGTCATCACGTTGCCGATGAAAATATTGCCCCGCAGATCCTCCGGCCACCCCTCCTCGGGAACGATCAGGATGCCGGCGATGGCCGTGGATCCGTGGCTGTGCTGGATGGTGGTCGGGGAGAACCCCAACCCGTCGTCCGGCTTCCCAAAACTCGGATAGTATCCCCCGGGGATGAGCTGGTAGATCGGTGAGCTGTGGCAGTCGGCGGTGTAAAGGTAGCCCCGCTCATCGAAGCACATTCCGAACGGGTTCACCTGGCCCCAGGTGTACTGCTCGATCCGGGAGCCGTCGGGACGAAACCGGTAGGTGTTGCCCGAGTTCACCGTGATGGTGCTCCCATCCCGCCCCTTGAAGGTGGAGTTGTTGTTGAACCCGTGGGTGCCGTAAATCCACCCGTCGTTGCCGCGGCGGAAGCTGGCGATGTTCCCATGGGTGTCGCGTTCCCACCCAAGGGGGCCGAAGATCACATCCTGGCGGTCCGCCTTCCCGTCGCCATCGGTATCCCGGAAATAGTAGATGTTCGGGATGCTCCAGGCGAGGCACCCCTCGCCATAGGGGAGGATGGCGATCGGGATGTTGAGCCCCTCGGCGAAAGTCGTGACCTTGTCATACCGGCCGTCATGGTCGGTGTCCTCCAGGACCTTGATCTGGTCGCGGGCCGGCTCGCCCGGCTTCTTGGGGAACGGGTACTCGTAGGAGGTGGTGAACCAGAGCCGGCCCCGGGCGTCGAATGCCATGTTCATCGGCTTGGCGAGCTGGGGTTCGCTGGCCACGAGGTCGATTTCAAACCCGGGGGGGAGGTGAAACGTTTTGACCTGCTCGGCGGGGGGAAGGGGGGCGGTGGTCCGCACGTTCTCCGCGAACGGGTCCCCTTCGGCGTGCGCGGGGAACTGCAGGGCGGCGGCGGCCGTCACGACCAG
>DMJJ01000247.1 GCA_003452185.1 Verrucomicrobiales bacterium
GGGGACACTCTGGGCCGCGGTCTTTGCTGGAGCCTTTGTCCATGCCTGGAGGGCGGACCGGGGGGCCGGGGAGCGACTCCGCGGTGCGGAGGGATGGATGCGATTTGGCCTGTTCCTGTCGCTCGGAGGCCTGTTCCTGCATGGGTTGGTCGACTATCCGTTCCAGGTTTTTCCGATCCAGCTCGTCGCCGTCTGCCAGTTGGGAGTGCTTTGGGGGCTTCGGCCTGTTGAGGCTCGCGCTGAGGAGGGGGCGGGTCGGGAAATGTAACACGCGGCGGCTTGACCCCTTGGGGCGGGTTTCGCTTCCATTCACTGGAACCAAACATACGTGAGCTCCTCTCCTACACCACTCCCGCCCGCCTGCGTGCGGGCGCTGATCGACATCGGGACCAACTCCGTGAAGCTCCTCGTTGCCGAGGTGGCGGACCGGGAGGTGCGGCCGCTCCACGAGGAAAGTGAGCAGACACGGCTCGGGAAAGGGTTCTACGAAACCCACCTGCTCCAGGCCGGTGCGATCCATGACACCGCGGTTGCGGTGGCCCGCTTCGCCGCGCGGGCGGCCGAGTTCAAGCCCTCCACGATCCGTGTCTTTGCGACGAGCGCGGCGCGGGATGCGAAAAACCAGGCCGAGCTCCTTGAGACCGTGCGGCGGGTGTCGGGCCTGAGGGTCGAGGTGATCTCGGGCGATCAGGAGGCGGAGTGGGTCTACCAGGGGGTGACGTCCGATCCACAGCTCAGCGGGCACCGGTTGCTGATTCTGGATGTCGGGGGCGGAAGCACCGAGTTCATCCTGGGGGACGGGGCTCATAAACAGTTCCGCGAGAGCTTCCCGCTCGGGAGCGTGCGCCTCCTGGAGCAGCTCCAGCCCTCCGATCCCCCCAAGCCCTCGGATTTGGCCCGCGCCCGGGCCGAGGTGGGGACCTTCATCCAGTCGAATGTGGTCCCCGAGGTCGGGGTTCAGGTCGGGGCGGCATGCGGGCCCTGCTGGCTTGTGGGCACGGGCGGAGCCTCCACCATCATGGGCCGGATCGAGGGTCGGATGAACAGCTTCGACCGGGATCGCCTTGAAGGGATGGTCCTCAAGCTGGATCAGGTCCGCTCCCTCGTGGGGCGCCTCTGGGCGCTCCCGCTTGCGGAGCGGCGCTGGATCATCGGGCTTCCCAAGAAGCGCGCCGACGTGATTCTCACCGGAGCGGTGATTTACGAGGGGGTGATGGAGCAGCTCGGCTTCCCCGAGATGCGGATCAGCACCCGGGGGCTTCGCTACGGCGGGCTGCTGGGGAGCGTGTCCCCCACGGCCTGATCACCAGGCCGGCGTCTCCGGAAGGCAGGCGTCGAACTCCCGCACCAGCGCGGCTTCGTAATCGCCGGCGTAGGTTCCCTTGAAGAAACGGTCGAGGGCCTCATTGAACAGGCGCTCCCAGGAAGCCTCTTCCTTGCCGGGGTTGATGGGGAAGAAAAGGGCGTTGTTTGCCTTGGCTGCCTTATGGTCGCCCGGGGCGTCGCCGATCATGAGGATCTTGGTGGGGGCGTACTTGCCGGCGGCCGCGAACTTGAGGTGCTCGGTCTTGGTCCCCATCTCCTGCCCGGCGATCATCTTCACAAACCCATCAATCTTGTGCTCCGACCACTCCCGCTTCAGGGCGTCGGCCGGGGTCTGGGAGATGCACATGGCGTCGGCCGACTGGTTGAGCCGGGTGAGAGTCTCCCGGACGAGGGGGAAGGGTGGGACTCCATGGACAATGTCCTCGACCGCGCGGTTGACCGCGTCGCTCCAGGTTTTGACCTGGGCGAGGCCTGTGTTCCCGCGTCCGACCTCGGCGTTCAGGGTGGCGTTTCCGAGCTTGGTCTCCCGTTTCATCCACTCCTCGAGAGCGCCGGTCTCGGGCATGGACACGCCGCGGGCCTTCACCTGGGGACGGGCGCCGAGAAGCTTCACGGCCTTGGCCAGGGCGGGGAAGCGGTTGGCCCCGCGGTCCTTGGAGTAGAGGTTCACAAACTCCCACGCCTCACGGGCGTACTTGCTCACCGGCTGCAGGTGGAAGTGCTTGATGAACATCGGGGCGAAGCACTCCTTATGCTTGATCTCCATGCTGTCGAAGATGCAGCCGTCGGAGTCGATGCCGATGAAGAATTCCTTGCTCGGCTTGAAGTCACGCAGGAGTTGGGCGGGGTCGCTCATGGATGGATGTGCAGGGTCGTTCGTTTTACTCAGTTCAAATGCAGGGTGGAGTGTCGGGGAACCCGCCCGGGGCGTCAAGCGATCGGACTTGGGCCGTCCGGAGCGCGCGGTGGAGCCGGGGTGAGGTCGTGGCGCCGCCGCAGAGGGAAAAAGAAAAACGCCCCGCCCTGTCGTGCAGCGTAGGGCGGGGCGGGGGATCCATGGGCGAGGGAGAGCCCCCCGCGCTGGGGCTAGAAACTCTTGAAGTCCTCGTCGAGGACCGGCTTGGTGGTGCCGCGAGCCTCCGGGGAATCGAGCGGCATTGGGATCTCGCTCGACGGCGCGGTGGCGGATGGGGGGGTGTTGTTGCGGGGAGTCGAGGCGTAGGCCTGCTCCTGCCGCCGTGCCGGGGCAACTCCCTGGGATGTCTGGTCGGCGCCTGTGGAGGTCTCCTGGGCGCGGGGGATGCGGGCCTCCCCGGCCCCGCCCACGAGTCGGCGGAGCATCTGGACCGTCTCCTTGAGTTCGTGGGAGCGGCGGTTGAGCTCCTGTGCGGCGGAGGCGCTCTCCTCGGCGCTCCCGGCATTGTTCTGCGTGATCTTGTCCATCTCGGAGACCGCGGTGTTGATCTGCGAGATTCCGAGGGTTTGCTCCTTGGACGCGATGGCGATCTCGGCCACCAGCTCGTCCATCCGGGTGACGTGTGTCACGATTTCCTGCAGGCTCTTGGCCACGGTCTCGGTGATCTGCACCCCGCGGTTGCTCTTGGTGATGCAGTCCTCGATTTTTGACGCGGTTTCGTGGGCCGCGAGGGCGCTCCGTTGTGCCAGGTTGCGCACCTCGTCCGCCACGACCGCGAACCCCATGCCGGCCTCGCCGGCGCGGGCCGCCTCGACGGCGGCGTTCAAGGCCAGGATGTTGGTCTGGAAGGCGACCTCGTCGATGCTCTTCAGGATGCGGGCGATGTTGTCGCTGGCGGCCTTGATGTCCTGCATCGCCTCGCGCATCTGCTTCATCTGCTCCATGCCTTCGCTCGCCGATCGGCGCGCGTTGCCCGCGAGCTCCTTGGCCGACTGCGCGTTCTCGCTGTTGCGCTTGGTCATGCTCGACATCTCCTCCAGGGAGGCGCTGGTCTGCTCCAGAGAGGAGGCCTGCTCGCTGGCCGCGTCGGCCACCACTTGCGAGGTGGTGACCAGGTGGGAGGCCGATCCCAGGACGTGGTTGGCGGTCTCCATGAGGGCGTCGGAGAGTTTTCGAAACGGCTTGGGAATGCTCTTGGAAACAATGGAGGAGAGGAGGACGAGGAGCACTGCAGCTCCCGCGGTGGCGCCGCCCAGGATCTTGACGAACCATCCGAGGCCCGCGTTGCTGGCGGCCTGGACTGCTTTCGATTCCTTTTCAAACAGGTCGCTCACCTTGGACATCCGCTCCTCAAGGGACCGGAAGTCCTTCAGGAAATCGGGGAACTTCAGCTCCGCTGCCGCAGCGTCGGTGGTTGCGAGTGCGATGATCCCCTCCGCGCTTTTGATGTAGTTTTCAAGCGGTTCATCGATCGCCTTCAGGGCCGCGGTGATCTCGGGGCTGAGGGTTCGCTCGTGGTTTTCCTTGATCCCGTTCCGGAACTGTTTCACGTGCTCGGCCAGGTCCTGCTGAACCTCCTTCATCCCCTCGGCATCCTTTTTCGCCCCGGCCCGCAGCGCCGCGAACACGTCGCCCCGCAAGGCGTCGTGCATCATGTCGCAGTCCATGTGGTCGCGAAGCCCGGCCTCTGTCGTGGCGAGCCGCTCCAGGTTGCGTGTGATTCCGTTGAATTGCCACCAAGCGACCCCTCCCACCCCCAGGATCAAGGCCAAGGCGGTTAGAGTAATGCTGAACACCTTTGTGCTGAGCTTCATATTGTAATGTTGTCCCTGTGGTACGCCGAACCACCCCTGGCAGCGCGCCCTCTCTCGGCCCGCCCGGGGTATCGACGCAAACCGGCCTCCGTCTTCGGTGACTCGTGCTTCGGTCCGCGTCCTTCCTTATTCATCGGAAGCCTCAGCAAGTCCTTAACTCGGGGTGTGCGTTTTTTGCCGCTTGGAGCTCTCGTTTGGTGGGGTGGGCCTCGGGGGAGGTTGCCGGCCGTGGGCCGGCGGCAGGGGGAGAGGGGGCATTGCGGGCTTTCCAATTTGAGGGAGGGTGGTAGAAGGGGGTGTCCCTTGGCGCGGATCGGTTTTCGGTTTCCATGCCCTCAATTCAATCAGACATCGGTTTCCGAAGGCGCAGGCGCGCGCTCGCGCGGTGCACTTTCTGCGCGGGTGGCCTGGCGTTGGTGCTCTGCCTCCTGCGGGCGGCCGGGCTGCAGGGTGGGGAGCCCGCCCCCTGGTGGTCGCTTGCCCGGCTGGAGGCTCCGGCTCTCCCGGCGGTTCCGGCAAGACTGGCCGCGGGGGTTCGGAATCCGGTGGACCTCTTCATCCGCGCGAGGCTGGCCGCCGAGGGGATCGAGCCCTCCCCCGAGGCTGGCCGTGAGACCCTGGTACGCAGGCTCTTCCTCGACCTGACGGGGCTTCCGCCGACTCCGGCGGAGATCGACCGGTTTGTCGCCGACACCAAGCCCGACGCGTACGAGCGGCTGGTGGATCGCCTGCTCGACTCCCCCCGATACGGCGAGCGCTGGGCGCGGCATTGGCTCGATGTGGTGCACTACGGTGACACGCACGGGTACGACAAGGACAAGCCCCGTCCGAATGCCTGGCCCTATCGCGACTACGTGATCCGGGCATTCAACGAGGATCGTCCCTACGGGCGGTTCATCCAGGAGCAGGTGGCCGGCGATGTGCTTTTCCCGGGGACCCGCGACGGGATTGAGGCGCTGGGGTTCATCTCTGCCGGCCCTTGGGATTTCATCGGGCACGAGGAGGTTCCCGAGTCAAAGATCGATGGGCGGGTTGCGCGCCATCTGGACCGGGACGACATGGTGGTCAACACCGTGCAGACCTTCAACAGCCTTACGGTCCAGTGTGCCCAGTGTCACAACCACAAGTTCGACCCCATCACCCAGGAGGAATATTACAGCCTGCAGGCGGTCTTCGCCGCGGTCGACCGGACCAATCGCCGCTACGACATTGACCCGGGCGTCGCCCGGAGCCGGGCCGCGCTCGAGGGGCGGATCCAGTCCCTTGCCGCCAGGCGCAAGGAACTGGAGGGGGTGATCGAGGGTCGCGCGGGGCCCGGCTTGGGGGAGCTCAATTCAAGGATCTCGGCGCTTGAGAAGTCCTCCGCGGGATCGGCGGCCGTGGGGTATCACAGCGCGATTGAGAAGGGCCCGGAGGTTGCCAAGTGGGTCCAGGTGGACCTTGGAGGGGTGATGCCGCTGGGGGGCGTCGTGTTGCATCCCTGCCATGATGACTTCAACGGGATCGGGGATGGTTTTGGATTCCCGGTCCGCTATCGGGTGGAGGTTTCGGCCGACCCGGAGTTCAAGTCGGGGACCCTGGTCCTGGCCGACTTCACGGGGGCGGACGTTCCCAATCCCGGTGTCCGGCCGCAGGGGATCGAAGGGGAGGGAAAGTCGGGCCGCTACGTGCGGGTGACCGCCACGCGGCTGGCGCCCCGGCAGAACGACTTTATCTTCGCCCTGGCCGAGCTTGAGGTCCGGGTCGGGGCGGGGAGGACGAACGCGGCCCTCGGGCGTCCGGTTGCGGCCCTCGACTCGATCGAGGCTCCCGTCCGCTGGCAGCGCTCGAACCTGACCGATGGGTGGTATCCCGGCGCTCCTGCGGGGTCGGGGCTGGAGCTGGCGGGCGTGCGTGCCGAGCGGACCGCGCTGCTTGCCCGCCACACACGACCCGGGGAGCGGGTCGAGTTGGAGTCGATCGACGGGCAGCTCGCCGAGGCCCGCCAGGGGGTCGGACGGCTCCCTGCGCAGTCGGTGGCCTACGTTGGCTCGGTGCACACGGGCTCGGGGGCTTTCACCGGAACGGGGGCGTCCGGGGGGAAGCCGAGGGAGATCCGGGTCCTCAACCGCGGCAACCTGCTGAAGCCCGGGGGAGTGGTGGGCCCCGGCACGCTCTCGGCGGTTCAGGGGCTTCCCTCCCGGTTGGAGGTCGCCCCGTCGGACCCGGAGGGGGCAAGGCGGGCTGCGCTCGCGAAGTGGCTCTCGGATCCGCGGAACTCCCTCACCTGGCGATCCATCGCCAACCGCCTCTGGCAGCAACATTTTGGCCGGGGGATTGTTGAAACCCCGAACGATTTCGGACGCATGGGGGCGAAGCCCTCCCATCCCGAACTTCTCGATTGGCTTGCGGTGCAGCTGCGGGATGGGGGCGAGTCGATCAAGAAACTCCAGCGGATCATCGTCACCAGCGCCACCTACCGCCAGGTGTCCGATCCGTCGACCCACCCTTCGCACGGTGCGGGCAGGCTCGCGACGGAGGCCTCACGGGGCGGCGGGATCGATTCGGACAACCGGCTGCTGTGGCGGATGAACCGGCGCAAGCTCGACGCGGAGACCGTCCGGGACAGCCTGCTGTCTGTTGCCGGCGATCTCGATCTCACGATGGGAGGCCCGGCGTTCCAGGACTTCGTTGTGGACAAGCCTGAGCACTCGCCGCACTACGAATACCATCTCCACGACCCGGCCGATCCGAAGTCCCATCGCCGCTCGATCTACCGGTTCATCGTCCGGTCGCAGCCCCAGCCCTTCATGGCCGCGCTGGACTGCGCCGACCCCTCGATGCAGGTGGGGCGGAGGAACGAGAGCGTCTCACCGCTCCAGGCGCTGGCGATGCTGAACGATGCGCTGGTGCTGAGGATGTCGTCGCGATTCGCCGAGAAGCTGGAGCGGTCCGGGGGCTCCCTGGCGTCGAAGGTCGAGCGGGCCTGCCGCGAGGCGCTCGGCCATCCGCTGCCGCCCGGGGACCGGAAGGCCCTGGCGGCCTACGCCCGGGAGCATGGGCTGGAGAATGCCTGCCGGGTGTTGTTCAATCTGAACGAATTCAGCTTTGTGGACTGACCGCATGAACCCCCGACATCCCTCTCCGTTTCATGCCGCGGGAGCGGGCCCAGGGCCCCTCTCCCGCCGGGAGTTCCTGTGGCAGTCCGGGGGCGGCCTTGGCGGGATCGCCCTGGCCAGCCTGCTGGGCGGCGAGGGGTTGTTGGGCGGCGCAGCCGAGCCCGCCGGCGCGCCTGCCCGGCCCCCGGGGCTTCCCCACCATCCCCCGCGTGCCAAGCGGGTGATCCAGATGTTCATGGCGGGTGCCGCCAGCCACATCGACCTGTTCGACTACAAGCCGGACCTCATCCGGCACGACGGCAAGCCGTCCGATTTCGGGGAGCATGTCGAGGCCTTCCAGGATGGACTCGGGCCCTGGATGAAACCGGTCTGGGAGTTCAAGCCGCATGGCCAGTCCGGGCGGATGCTGAGCGAGGTGGTGGAGGATCTGGGGGAGGTGGCGGACGAGCTGGCGTTCGTTCACAACATGGTTGGGAAGACCGGCGTGCACAGCCAGGCGACGCTGCTGCAGGCGACCGGGTTTCAGCTGCCGGGGTTCCCCGGGATGGGCTCCTGGGTGAGCTATGGGCTCGGAAGCATGAACGAGAACCTTCCGGCCTTTGTGGTCCTGCCGGATCATCGCGGGTTCGCCTCCAACGGGCCGAAGAACTGGGACTCGGCGTTCCTTCCATCGCAGCATGCCGGCACGATCATCTATCCGGGCAGCGAGACTCCGATCCACGACCTTTTCCCTGCGAAAGGGGGGGGCTACGTCAATGCCCGAAGCGAGAGGGCTGCCCACGCCCTGATGGAGCGGATCAACCGGGAGCACGCGGCGGCGCGTCCGTCGGACGGGCGGCTGGATGCGCGGATCCGGAGCTACGAGCTGGCGGCCCGGATGCAGCTGGCGGCCCCGGAGGCGATGGATCTCTCGCGTGAGCCAGACGCGATCCTCGATCTGTACGGCATTCGTCGCAACCCGGGGAGCTGGCCGAAGGAGATCAACGCGGCGGAGGAGCGGGACTATTTTGGCCGCAAGTGCCTGGTCGCCCGCCGCCTTCTGGAGCGGGGGGTCCGGTTCGTCCAGATCTGGTCGGGGAACGACAACGGGTTTCCGCGGCGCAACTGGGATTCCCACGAGGATGTGCGCCGGGACCACGGTCCCCTGGCGATGGGATTTGCCCGCGGGGCCGCAGGGCTCATCCAGGATCTTCGCCAGCGGGGGCTACTGGAGGATACCGTGATTCTGTGGACGACGGAGTTTGGCCGGATGCCCTCCTCCCAGGGGGGGAAGGGACGGGACCACAACCCGTATTGCTTCACGAACTGGCTTTGCGGTGGCGGGATCAAGGGCGGGGTGGCCGTGGGGGAGAGCGACAACTGGGGCTACAAGCCGCTGCAGCGGGAGAAGCCGACCCTCGTGTATGACATCCATGCCACGGTGCTCCACCTGCTCGGGATCCGGCATGAGAAGCTGACCTTCCGTCACAACGGAGTCGATCGCCGCCTGACCGATGTTCATGGCGAGGTGATCCGGGACCTTCTGGCCTGACTGGTTTTGCAGGGCTCCTTGGGGGCCGATGGCGGTTGCCCCGAGAGGTGGCAAATTCCGCGCGCATTTCGCCAATCTGCGTGCACCCATCGGCGGAGGGCGTGCTGTAGGATGCGCGCCATGTTGCCCCTGCGGGAAGACCCCCCTCCCGGGTTGTTGTTTCCGCATGGAGGGCTGCTGATTACCATGCCACGAATGAACCGCTGCTGGATCAATCCGTTCCGCCGAGTGCTGGGAAGTCTCCTTCTCCCCCTGCTGGCGGGCCTGGCTTCGCGCTCGACCTCGGCAGAGGCGCCGGTCGCGTTCAACCGGGACATCCGTCCCATCCTGTCGGACAACTGTTTTGCCTGCCACGGGCCCGACCCGGGGTCGCGCAAGGCCGGGCTTCGGCTCGACACGCGGCAGGGATTCTTCGATGCGACCCCGAAGCGGGCTGCCGTGGTTTTCCCCGGCAATCCCGGGAAGAGCTCCCTCTTTCAGCGGCTGATCACGACGGATCCGGAGGACATCATGCCTCCGCCGAAGTCGCACAAGGAGCTCACGCCGCGCCAGAAGGACCTGGTCCGGCGATGGATCGAGGAGGGGGCGGTGTGGCAATCCCACTGGTCGTTCATCCCGCCGGAGCGCTCCGCCCCGCCGGAGGTGCGTCGGTCGGCCGACCGGGTCCGGAATCCGGTTGATGCGTTCATTTTTTCCAAGCTTGAGGAGAAGGGCCTTTCCCCGGCCCCCGAGGCGGACCGGCGGACGCTGGCCCGGCGGCTTGCGCTTGACCTGACCGGTCTTCCCCCCGCCCCCGCGGAGGTCGAGGCGTTCGTGAAGGATGGGAGCGCCGATTACTACGAGCGGTATGTCGACCGGCTGATGGCCTCCTCCCATTGGGGGGAACACCGTGCCCGCTACTGGCTCGATGCGGCCCGGTATGCCGACACGCACGGGCTTCATTTCGACAACTACCGGGAGATGTGGCCGTATCGCGACTGGGTCATTGCGGCATTCAACCGGAACGAGCCATTCGACCAGTTCACGGTGGAGCAGATCGCGGGGGATTTGCTGCCCGGGGCGACCCCGGATCAGGTGACGGCCACGGGGTTTCAGCGCTGCAACCCGACGACCAACGAGGGGGGGACGATCGAGGCGGAGAATCTGGCCAACTACGCCCGTGACCGGGTTGAGACCACCTCGTGGGTCTGGCTGGGGCTGACGGCCAACTGCGCGGTCTGCCACGACCACAAGTTCGACCCGATCACGATGAAGGACTTTTACTCGATGTCCGCCTTTTACCGGAACACCGAGCAGGGGGGCTTCGACGGGAACGTGAAGGACAGTTCCCCCAGCCTTCTTCTGGTGAAGACGGACGCGGAGCGGCGTCGCCTTCGCGAGCTGCCTGGAGAGATCGAGGCGGCGCGCAAGGGGCTGGAGGCTCCTCGCAAGGAGGCGGAGCCCGCGTTCGAGAAGTGGCTGTCCGGGGTCTCCGCGGAAGGGATCCAGAAGGAGCTTCTGGGTGACGGCTTAGTGGCCCGGCTGCCGATGGCCGACGGACTCACGGACCGTGTGGCGCTGGTGACTCGTCGCGGAACCAACTTTGTTCCCACCTCCGGCCGGGTGACGCTTCGGGAGGATGCCCGGGCCGGCAAGGCGCCGCAGTTTGAGTCGGGGGCGACGACGCGGTTTCCCTCGGTGGGGGATATCGACCTGCGGAAGCCGTTTTCGATCGGCGTCTGGTACCGGGTGCCGGCCGAGTTTGACGGCCGGGGGGTGATCCTGGCCCGGATGCAGGACCAGGGGGGTGGGCTCCGCGGGTGGGAGCTCCTGCACGAGCACGGGCACTTTGCCCTCCAGTTCATTCGGGATTGGCCCGACGACGCCCTGAGGCTTCGAAGCCGGCACCGGCCCGCCCGCAAGGGGGGATGGCAGCATGTGTTCATCACGGGCGACGGGTCGGGGCGGCCTGAGGGGATCCGGCTCTATGCCGATGGGCGGGGGGTGGAGCTGGAGGCCGACCCAACCCGGCGGCTCGAGGGGCCGATTCACACGCGAAGCCCCCTCACCCTGGGGCAGCGTGACCACACGTGGCATCTGGATGGGATCGCCTTTCAGGACCTCCGTTGGTACTCGCGCTCGCTGCTTCCCGCCGAGGTCCTGGCGATCGCGGAGGCGGGGACCCTGAAGGATTGGTTTGCCAAGGCTGCCGCGGACCGAAAGCCCGAGCCGAAGCAGTACCTGAAGGATTACTTTCTGGCGACCCGGTGCCTCCCCTACCAGCAGGCGGCGCGCGCGCTGGCGGGGCTGGAGCTCGAGCGGGAGGGGTTCCGACTCTCGACCCCCGCCACCCACGTTCAGCGGGAGAAGACCAACACCATGGGGGTGGCCAACATCCTGTTTCGGGGGCTGTATGACAAGCCGAAGGATCAGGTCGAGCCGGCGGTGTTCGCGGCCCTGAACCCGCTTCCCGCCGGGGCGCCTCGAAACCGTCTTGGTCTCGCGCGGTGGCTGGTATCCCCGGAGAACCCTCTCCCGGCGCGGGTCACGGTGAACCGCTTCTGGCAGGAGCTGTTTGGCACCGGGATCGTGAAGAGCTCCGAGGAATTTGGCATCATGGGTGAGGCCCCGGTGAACCAGGCTCTCCTGGACTGGCTCGCCGTCGAGTTCCAGCAGAGCGGCTGGGATGTGAAGCATCTCTTCCGGCTGCTGGTGACCTCCTCGGCCTATCGGCAAGGGGCCGAAGCCACCCCGGAGAAGCTGGAGAAGGACCCCGCCAACCGCTACCTCAGCCGCGGCCCGCGGTTCCGGATGGACGCGGAGATGGTGCGCGATCTGGCACTGGCCTCAAGCGGTCTCCTGGTCCGGAAGGTCGGGGGACCGAGCGTCCGTCCCTACCAGCCCGAGGGGGTTTGGGAGGCGGTGGCGATGCCCGAGAGCAACACCCGCTACTACCATCAGGATGCCGGGCAGTCGCTCTACCGGCGGAGCCTCTATACCTTCTGGAAGCGGGCCGCCCCCCCGGCCAGCATGGATGTGTTCAACGCCCCGAGCCGCGAGACCGCGTGCCTGCGACGCGAGCGGACGAACACCCCGCTCCAAGCCCTCGCGACCCTGAACGATCCCCAGTTCATGGAGGCGGCCCGCCATCTGGCGGCCGATGCCCTCCATGCCGGCCGCCGCAAGGTCCGGCCCACCCTGGATGCCATGGCGATGGTTGTGCTTTCGCGTCCCCTCCGTGACGAGGAGGCGAGGATCGCCACCGCGGGGGTGGAGCGCTTCCTCGCCTACTACCAATCCCATCCCCAGGAGGCCGAGGCGCTGCTGTCCGTGGGGGATTCCCCCCGCGGATCCAACCTCCCGGCGCCGCTTCTGGCGGCCTGGACCCTGACGGCCAACCAGGTCCTGAATCTGGATGAAGCCTTGAACAAGTGACCCTGCAAGCGACCCCGAAACCCGGACCCATCCCATGAGCCTGTTTCAAGAGTACGTTCGCAACGAAACCCGCCGGCAATTCTTCGCCCGTGGGAAAAGCGCCGTTGGCTACGCAGCCCTCAGCACCCTCCTCGGCAGGGTGGCGGCGCAGGGGGCGGATCGACCTTCCCCCACTCCGGCGGCCCAGGGGGCGGATCGACCTTCCCCCACTCCGGCGGCCCAGGGGGGACGTCCCGACCTGCCTCACTGGGCGGCCAAGGCCAAGCACATCATCTATCTGCACATGGTCGGGGGCCCGGCCCAGATGGACCTCTTCGACTACAAGCCGGAGATGGCGAAGTGGTACGATAAGGATCTCCCGGAGTCGGTCCGAAACGGCCAGCGTCTCACCACCATGACCTCGGGGCAGTCCCGGTTCCCGATCGCCCCCTCGAAGTATGCCTTCGCGCAGCATGGGCAGGGGGGTGCCTGGGTCAGCGAGCTCCTCCCCTGGACCGCCAAGTGCGCCGACCAGATGGCCTTCATCCGCTCGATGCACACGGATGCGATCAACCACGAGCCGGCGATCTGCCACATGCAAACCGGCAACCAGGTGACGGGGCGTCCCTGCCTCGGATCCTGGGTGAGCTACGGGCTGGGGTCGCTCAACAGCAACCTCCCGACGTTCGTGGTCCTCGTGGCCGAGCCGACCAACAAGGAGCAGATCCAGGCGATTTCGGCCCGCCTTTGGTCCAGCGGCTATCTGTCCGGCGAGCATGCCGGGGTCTCCTTCCGGAGCAGCGGAGACCCGATCCTCTACATCAACAATCCGCCGGGGGTCCCCCCGGACCTGCGACGTGCGCAGCTCGATGGGCTCAAGGCCCTGAACGAGATGACCTACAAGGCGGTGGGGGACCGGGAGACCCACACCCGGATCCAGCAGTTCGAGATGGCGTTCCGGATGCAGGCCAGCGTGCCCGAGTTGACGCGGGTCGCCGGGGAGCCCGACTCAACCTACAAGCTGTACGGCGAGGAAGCCCGAAAGCCGGGCACCTTCGCCTACACGGCGCTCATGTCGCGCCGCCTTGTCGAGCGGGGGGTCCGGTTTGTTCAGGTCTATTTGAACAATTGGGACCACCACTCCAATGTCGGGGGTCGGCTCCCGATGCAGTGCAAGGACATTGACCAGGCGACCTACGGGCTGATCCAGGACCTCAAGCAACGGGGGTTGCTCGACCAGACCCTCATCATTTGGGGAGGGGAGTTCGGGCGGACGATCTACAGCCAGGGGGGGCTCTCGAAGGAGAACTATGGTCGGGATCACCATCCCCGCTGTTTCACCATGTGGATGGCGGGCGGGGGGACCAAGGGGGGAGTGGTTTACGGGGCGACGGATGATTTCTCATACAACATCGTCGAGAACCCGGTCAGTGTTCATGACTTCCATGCGACGGTGCTTCGCCTGCTGGGAATCGACCATGAGAAATTCACCGTGAAGTTCCAGGGCCTGGATGCCCGGCTCTCGGGGGTCGAGCCGGTCCAGATCCTCAAGCCGCTGATCGCCTGACACGAACTCCGGCGCTGCGCCGGAGTTCGTGGGGTGTGTGCTGGAAGGCTTGTTTGGCGGGGGGGGAGGATTTACGGTTTTTCTCGTGAGGCTCTTCCGGAAACGCTGGCGCTTGCTTCTCCTGGCCGGGCTCGGGCCGGTGCTCTTCCTGCTGGTTCTCCTGTCGATCGAGCGGTTCCGCGGTTGGGTTTCCCTGCGCGGGGAACGTCGCGCTCTCGTGGCAGGCGGGGTGACGTTTGACCCGCGTGCCTTCGCGGCACCGCCGGCGGCCCCCGGCGAGAACGGGATGCCGGGCCTCCTGGCCGCGGCCAAGCGGCTGAACACAGGCGTGGCATTGCCACTCGACCCTCCTCCAGCGATGAGGCTGACCCCCGCGGGTCATGCCGTGGTTGGGATTCGGGAGCCCTCCTGGGCGTTTCAGAAAACCCGGCATCGTTGGGAGGAAGTCACGGCGGACCTGGCCGCCAACCGGGAGGCCGTGTCGAACGCTCTTGCGGCGTTACAGGCTCCCGTGCTTCGGGTCGCCCTCGATTACTCGGAGGGAGCACGTCTGGCCCTCTCGCACCTCGCCCCCACCAAGTCGCTCGTGATCTGGATCGGGGCCTCCGCCCAGGTTTCGCTCCGGGCCGGAGACACCCACGAGGCACTGCGGGCCCTCCTCGCCGGGACCCGGCTTCCGGACACCCTTGCTTCCGACCAGCTCGTGATCAGCGAGCTCGTCCGCATCGCGATCGCGAGCATCATGCGAAACCGGGTTTGGGAGGCCCTGCAAGCAGACGGCTGGACCGATCAGGATCTTGCGCGCCTGCAGGAGGCCTGGGAGGGACTTCATTTTGCCCTCCCCATGGCCCGGGCGCTGGAGGGGGAGATCCTTTACGCCGACTCGACCTACGTGCAGGTGGGCGCCTCCCACGCCGAGGCGGTCCGGCTCCTCCAAGGAATGAGACTCTTTGCGTCGACTGAGGAGGCCCCGGTTTGGGAGGGGTGGTTGGAACCGTTTCCGTACGGCAAGGAGATGGCAGACTGGATCACGAACGAAGGTTTTTGTCGGCTCTGGCGCTTCGCCTGGATTGACCAGGACCATTCCCGGCGTCTCCGACAGACGAGCCGCCTCATGGAGGCGGCGCGGGTGGCGGCGGCGGGGATGTCCTTTGCCCGGGTCCGTGAGGGGATTGATGCGCTGGAAAAGCAGGACTCGATCCGCTCCACCTACGACCGGTGGCGATACCCGTTCGCGGCGCAAAGTCCCTTCAGCCTGTTTGGGGTGGTGGGGAAGGGGATGAGAGCCGAGGCGGAGCGGGGGCTCGTGGTGACTGCCATTGCCCTCAAGCGATGCCAGGTCCGGCATCGGCCCCTTCCCGAGTCGCTTGGCGAGCTGGTGCCGGAGTTTCTGAAGGAGGTCCCCGTCGATCCGATGGACGGCAGGCCGCTTCGGTACCGACGTCAAGCCGGGGGCGGGTTTCTTCTCTACTCGGTTGGAAGTGACGGGGTGGATAATGGAGGGGACGGGCAGCCTCCCGGCGGGCTCGCCACCCTGAACTCGATCTGGGAGAGAAAGGATGCGGTCTGGCCGCAGCCCGCCTTACCGGAGGAGATTCAGGCCTACCGGGCGCAGGGGCCCTAGCCGTGATCGGGAGGTGGATGGCAACAAAGGTTTAGAAGCCGCCGGTGCGGCTGGCATCTGCGAGCGATTGAGGGAAGTTGTTGAAAAGTGTGTTAATTGTTAATCATCAATTGGTTGAGCTGTTTATAGGGTAAGCGGAGGGTTCTTGCACGGCTTGAGGAGTACCCCGTTTTTGGGGTTTTGGGCGGCTTTGGGTTCCCGAATCGAGCCTTGACCCAAGCGGCCGAACATGGCGGTATGCTGGGCCGTCAGGCGGTGGTCGCCGGATTGGCCTACGAATATCTATGTCAGCATTGTTTCTGAGTCCCCCGTCCTTTGACGGGTTTGATGGTGGCGCCGGAGCCCGGTACCAAGCGACGCGGGAGATCCGCTCCTTCTGGTACCCGACCTGGCTGGCCCAGCCCGCGGCCCTCGTCAAGGGAAGCAAGCTGCTCGACTGCCCCCCTCACGACGTCGATGTCGCCACCACCCTTGCGGAGGCGAAGAAGTTCGATCACGTGATCATCAACACCTCCACCCCGAGCCTTCGCAACGACTGCAAGGTGGCCGAGGCGATCAAGAGCCAGAAGCCCTCGACGACCATTGGGTTTGTGGGGGCCCAGGCGGCGGTCCTGCCCCAGGAAACGCTGGCCGCGTCGGAAGCGATCGATTGGGTGGGTGGGAAGGAGTTCGACTTCACCTGCAAGGAAGTTGCCGAGGGTCGCCCGCTGGCCGAGGTGGATGGTCTCGCCTATCGCAAGGATGGCAAGATGGTCCAGAACAAGGAGCGCGAGCTGATTTCCGACATGGATGTCCTCCCGTGGGTGACGGACGTCTACAAGCGCGATCTCCAGATCGAGAAGTACACCATCGGGTATCTCAAGGAGCCGTATATCTCCCTGTATACCGGCCGGGGTTGCCCCGCCCAGTGCACGTTCTGTCTCTGGCCCCAGACGATTGGCGGCCACAAGTACCGGGTCCGCTCGGCGGAGAACGTCGCCGCGGAGATGGCGCACGCCAAGAAACTCTTCCCGCAGGTGCAGGAGTTCTTTTTCGATGACGACACCTTCACGGCCAACCTCCCCCGCGCCCGTGAGATTGCCAAGAAGCTGAAGCCTTTGGGCATGACCTGGTCGTGCAACAGCCGGGCGAACGTGAATCGGGAGACCATTCAGACGATGAAGGACTGCGGCCTGCGGCTCTTCCTGGTCGGGTATGAGTCGGGGAATCAGCAGATTCTGGATGCGATCAAGAAGGGGGTCCGGCTTGAGGTGGCGAAGGAGTTCACCAAGAACTGCCGCGACGCCGGCGTCCTGATCCATGGAACGTTCATCCTCGGGCTGCCGTATGAGACCAAGGAGACGATCGAGAACACGATCAACTACGCCAAGGAGCTCGACGTTTTCAGCATCCAGGTTTCCCTGGCCGCCCCCTATCCCGGGACGGAGTTGTATGAGATGGCCAAGGAAAACGGCTGGTTCGCGAAGAAGCCGAGCAAGAATGGGATCGTGGACGACAGCGGGATCCAGGAGGCTGCCCTTGAGTATCCCGGCCTGAGCAAGGCTGAGATCTACGAGTCGGTGGAGCGGTTTTATCGGGAGTATTACCTCCGTCCCCGCCCGATCCTGCGCATCGTGAAGACGATGCTCGAGGACCGGAACGTGTTCGTTCGCCGCATCCGGGAGGGATACGAGTTCTTCAGCACGATGGCCAAGCGGCGGCATCATCTGGCCGAGGTTTAATCCTCCGCCCCGCAAATTCTTCTCTCGCACGGCCCGGGGGCTTTACCCCGGGCCGTCTCTTGTGCACTCTCGGGGGCAGCGCCTCCCGCGGGTGCGTCCCATCCCCCGCCGGCGCGAACGAAATTTATGGCAGGACATAGCAAGTGGGCGAAGGTGAAGACCTTCAAGGGCGCGATTGATGCGAAGCGCGGGAAGATTTTTGCCAAGCTGAGCAAGGAGATCACGATCGCGGCCAAGCTCGGGGGCGGGGATCCCGACATGAACCCACGTCTCCGGATGGTGCTCCTTCGGTCCCGGCAGGCGAGCATGCCGAACGACAACATCGACCGGGCGATCAAGCGGGCCACCGGGGGCGGGGAGCAGGTGATCTACGAGGACCTCACCTACGAGGCCTACGGTCCCCACGGGGTCGCCCTGCTGATTGAACTCAGCACGGACAACCGGAACCGGACGGCGGCCGAGATTCGGAGCCTCCTGACGAAGAGTGGCGGATCGATCGCCACTGCCGGGGCCGTGAGCCGCCTCTTTCACAAGAAGGGGCAGATCATCGTTGCCCGGGATGCCGCCCAGGAGGATCCCCTGATGGAGCTGGCGCTGGAGAACGGCGCGGAGGATTTCAAGGCCGACGAGCATGGGTATGAGATCATCACCGATCCCGGCCACTTTGAGGCCGTGCACAAGGCCGTCGAGGCCAAGGGAATCAGGTCCGAGTCGGCCGCGGTTCATGCCCTGCCGGAGATTCTCGTTCCGCTGGCCGATGAGGCCGCCCGGGGTGCGGTCTCCCGCTTGATCGAGAGCCTCGAGGACCATGATGACGTGAAGGAAGTCTACTCCAACGCCGACTTTGGTGAGTAATTCCCTCCCAGAGCCTCCCGCGCCCGCAGGATCCCCTGCCACGGAGGGCGGGCCAACCTCGCTCGCGGCCCGCTGCCTGAAGTGGCTGGCTGACGCGATCTACCTGCATCGCCGCTGGTTCCTCTATCCGCAGCTGGTGCTGGCCCTCTTCTGCCTCTACTACACCTTCCGGCATCTTGAGTTCAACACCGACCGGGACTCGCTTGTCGGAGCCGACAAGGAGTATCACGCCCTGTACCAGAAGTTCCGGAAGGAGTTTCCCGTCCAGGACGACCTCGTGGTGGTGGTGGAGAGCGAGGATTTTGAGAAAAACCGGCAGTTTGTTGAGCGGCTCGGAGCCTACCTGGAGGGGGAGACCAACCTCCTCACCGGGATCTTTTACCGGCACGATCTCTCCCTGATGGGGACCAAGGCGCTCCTGTTTGCGGGGACCAACGACCTTGTGGCCCTGCGCGACCAGCTGCAGGCCTTTGCCCCCGTGATGCAGCCGTTCACCCGGGCGACGAACCTGGCGGCGCTTTTCAACGAGGTGAACCGCCAGTTCCGCACCGCCTCACGGGCCTCGGAAGATGAGGGGCGGCAGCTTGCGAAGGCGTTGCCGGCCTTCGACCGCATCGTGGCCCAGGCCCTCGATTCCCTGCATCGGGAGGGACGCCCCCCCTCGCCGGGCGTCACCTCGCTGTTCGATGGCGGCCGGGAGGCCGAGAAGGAGATGTACATCACCATGGCCGAGGGGCGGCTGTTCCTCCTGGTGGCCAAGGCCCGCTCGGACAGCGTGAACGAGGACGCGATCCTCAAGATCCGGCAGCTCATCTCCCGCACCCAGGTGGAGGTGCCGGGGGTCAACGTCGGCCTGACGGGTGAGCCTGTGCTCGAGATCGATGAGATGCACCAGTCGCAGGACGACTCCACCCTGGCGACCGTGGTCAGCCTCATCGCCGTGGCCCTGATATTCGTCTACGGCTACCATGAGACGGGACGCCCGCTCAAGGCGACCTTCTGCCTCCTGGTCGGCCTGGCGTACAGCGTCGGGTTCACCACGGCCACGGTCGGGCACCTGAACATCCTGACGATCACCTTTTTCCCGATCCTCATCGGACTGGCGATCGACTTTGGCGTCCATCTCATCACCCGTTACGAGGAGGAGCTCCGCCGGGGGCGCACGGAGCGGGAGGCTCTCGAGAAGGCGGTCGTGAACACGGGAGTCGGCATCTTCACCGGGGCGTTGACGACCGCCGGGGCCTTCTTTGCGATGGCGTTCACCGACTTTCAGGGGATCCGGGAGATGGGGATCATCTGCGGTGGCGGGATGATGGCGAGCCTGGTCCCGATGATGACCCTGTTGCCGGTCCTGCTGCTCCGGGGGAGCCAGAACCAGATTGACCACGAGAAGGGGGAAGTGCTGCAGAAGGAGGAGGCCGTGGAGGTCGATCGGCGGGCCCGGCTGGAGCAGCTCTGGCTCCGGCACCCGGCCATCGTGATCGGCTTCACCGCCGCCATCACGGGATGGGCCTGGTTCAGGTCTCAGTCCGTGAGCTTCGACTACAACCTCCTCAACATGCAGAGCGCCGGGCTGCCCGCGGTGCTTTTCCAGGAGAAGCTGATCCAGTCCTCCACCCGGTCGGTGCTGTACGGCGCGGTGATCGCCGGCTCCCGCGCCGAGGCTCTCTCGCTTCAGGCCACGATCACCAACCTCCCGAGCGTCGCCACCGTCGACTCCATCGTCCCGATGCTCGCCGAGGATGTGCATCCCAAGGTGTCGCTGATCCGGGAGATCAAAGCCCTGCTCGCGCCGATCCAGTTCGCCTCCCCCGATCCGCGGCCCGCCGACTTGAAGGAGCTCAACCTCACCCTCTTCTCCCTGCACGGGTACCTGACGACGGCGGTCGATCTCACCGAGAAGGAGGATCCGGAGATCCATCAATCCCTGGTCACGCTCCGCCGCGACGTCGGGGAGCTGCTCGCGGAGATGCGCCGCGGCAACCCCCAGCAGGTGGCGGCGCAGCTCGCGAGCTACCAGATGGCCCTGCTCCAGGATGTGCGCGACACCTTCGGCCTCCTGAAGAACCAGTCGACCCAGGACTCCCTGAGCGAGGCGGACCTCCCCCAGGAGCTGCGGGAACGGTTTGTCGGGGTGAGCGGGAAATACCTGTTGCAGGTCTACCCGAAGAAGAACATCTGGGATCGAACCGAGCAGGAGCGCTTCGTGAAGGACCTGCGAAGCGTCCTCCCCACCGTCACCGGCACCCCGGTGCAGCTCCTCGAGTACACCACCCTCCTCAAGAACAGCTTCATCGAGGCCGCCTATTACTCCCTTGCCGCCATCTCCATCCTCATCCTGGTCCACTTTCGCAGGATCAGCTGCCTGGTGCTGGCGTTGATCCCGGTCTTCATCGGCGCACTCTGGATGACGGGCTTGATGGGAAGGTTCGGGATTCCGTTCAATCCCGCCAACATCATGACCCTTCCCCTGCTGGTCGGAATCGGGGTCACGAACGGGATCCATATCCTCAATCGCTACGCCGAGGAGAACAACCCGAGCATCCTGGCCCGGAGCACCGGCAAAGCCGTGCTGGTCTCGGGGTTGACCACCATCGCGGGATTCGGAAGCCTCATCCTTGCCAAACACCGGGGAATCGCCAGCCTCGGGACCATCATGGCGGTGGGAGTCGCCACCTGCATGTTCGTCGGCCTGACATTTCTCCCGTGCCTCCTGAATCTGCTCGAGCGGATGGGATGGAAACTAAGAAAAAACCCAGTGTGACAATGCACAGTCAACACTGGGTCGGGAGGAACCGAGGTAAAAACCTCAATCGCGTGTGCAGCTTATTGGAACAGCCTTGAAAGTCAATTGCGATCTTCATTCAGATGCATTCTCGGCATCGAATCCGAGCTGTAACGATATCGCGGCAAAATGTGCCGCGCTCCGTTTCAGGGGGGTTTTGGGGGTTATCTCCCTTGTGTTGGGGCTGTTTCTGATTGGGGAGCTGGGGGTGAGGGGTGGGGAGGAGGCGTTTCATGCGGGGCCCGCCTACGACCGGTTTCGGCTGACTTTGGAGCCGGGGGAGCGGATGGAGGCGGTTGGGCCGCTGCACTATCGGCAGGAGGTGGGAGAGACTCGTGGGTGGGGGTTTCCGCCGCTGGTGGTTTGGGAGAAGAACACCGGGGCGGACACCTCGGAACTCGACATCCTCTATCCGTTGCTGACCTACGATCGGTTCGGGACGGAGACGCGGTGGCAGCTTTTTCAGCTCCTGAATTTTTCCGGAAACCAGTCCTTTGATGGCTCTGACAAGCGGCGGTTCAGTCTTTTTCCGTTCTACCTCCAGCAACGCTCCGCGAATCCCACCAACAATTACACGGCGGTGATCCCGTTTTACGGACATCTGCAGAACCGCCTCTTCCGGGATGAGGTTCACTTTTTCCTCATGCCGCTCTACGTGCAGAGCCGGAAGGGGGAGATGGTGACGGACAACTATCTCTATCCGTTCTTTCACCTCCGTCACGGGCCCGGGCTGACGGGATGGCAGTTCTGGCCGGTGGTGGGGGCTGAGCACAAGTCCGTGACCCAGCGGACGAACCACTGGGATGAGGTTGAGGAGATCCCGGGGCACGAAAAGTTCTTTGCCGCCTGGCCCTTCTTCGTGAAGGACCGCACCGGGATCGGCACCACCAATGAGCAGCGAAGCCTCCTGGTGGCTCCGCTCTTCAGCTCGGAGCACTCCCCCCTGAGGGACTCGGTCGGGTTTCCCTGGCCGCTGGGCTATCGGAGGACCGAGGACCGGGAGAAGGAGTATCGGGAGTGGGATGCCCCGTGGCCGTTTGTCGTATTCGCCCGTGGCAAGGGGAAGCAAACCGACCGTGTCTGGCCGATCTTCAGCCGATCGAAGACTCCCGAGGTGGAGACCGACTTCTATGCCTGGCCGTTCTACAAGTCGGGCAAGGTGCATGCCGCCCCGTATGACAGGAACTACTGGCGGCTGATGTTCTTCCTCTATGCTGACCTGACGGAGAAGAACACCGACACGCTGGAGGTCCTGCATCGAAGGATCGCGTGGCCTCTTTTTGTCTCCCGGAAGGAGTATGACGGCCGGCGCCGGGTGCAGGTGCTCGCTCTCCTGGAGCCGTTCCTGCCGACCAGCCGCAGCGTGGAGAGGGATCTTTCCCCCCTCTGGTCGGTCTGGCGCTCGGAGGTCAACCCCGCGACGCATGCCTCCAGCCAGTCGCTGCTCTGGAACCTTTACCGCCACGAGTCCTCCCCGGGGGTGAAAAAGAGCTCGCTCCTGTTCGGCCTCTTCCAGTATCAGACCGGTCCGGAGGGGCGCCAGACGCGGCTTTTCTACATCCCGGTGGGGGGGCATGGAAAGGCGGCCGGCGGGGCCCCTGGTGGAAGTCCCGGGACGGCTGCCCCGGCAAGTCAGTAGCAGACCGAGTTGAACGGCATACTATGTTCCAAAACATCGGCGAGATCCTGTTCATGTTCTGGCGCACCCTGCTGGCGATGCCGCAGGTGTTTCGCCAGCGGCAGAAGGTGTTCGAGCAGCTGTTCGAGATCGGCAACCGCAGCCTTCTCATGGCCTGCATCCTCTCGCTCTTCATCGGGGGGGTGGTGGCATTGCAAAGCGGGCCGGTCCTGGTGGAGCGGGGGATTGGCAACGCCCTCGGCGGCCTCGTTGGGATCTCCCTCGCCAAGGAGCTGGCCCCGGTGATGATGTCGGTGTTGATCGCCGGGCGGATCGGCTCCGCCATGGCGGCGGAGATCGGATCGATGCGGGTGTACCAGGAGATCGACGCGCTCCGGACAATGAACATCAACCCGATCCACTACCTGGTGCTTCCCCGGATCCTGGCGATCAGCGTTGCCCTCCCCACCCTCGTCCTGTTCGCCATCCTCGTCGGGTGGCTCGGGGGCGGGTTTGTCTCGGTGGTCAACCACCGGATCGCCATCTCGTTCCAGACCTTTTTCAGCAACCTGAAGGAAGTGGTGGAGGTGAAGGATGTGATCAACGGGTTGATCAAGAGCTTCGTCTTCGCGGTGATGATCGGCACCGTCTCGTGCCACCAGGGGTTGACCACCATCGGCGGCCCCCGCGGCATCGGGCGTTCGGTCACCAAGGCGGTCGTGAACTCGATCGTCCTGATCCTGATTGCCGATTACTACCTGACCCGCTTCCTCCTGGTGATTGACCATGACTGACGCCCCCACGCATAGCATCGGCGTCCAGGTGCGCGGGCTCCGCAAGAGCTACGACGAGCAGCCGGTCCTCAAGGGGATCGACCTCAAGATCGAGCGCGGGGAGGTTTTTGTCATCATGGGGCCGAGCGGCAGCGGCAAGAGCGTCCTCCTCCGCCATGTCATCGGGCTCGAGGACCCGGACGAGGGGGAGATCCTGCTCGACGGGGAATCCCTTCGGATCACGAACGTCGCGGAGCGCTTCCGGCTGGCGATGGTGTTCCAATCGGGGGCGCTCCTGAGCTCCCTCACGGTCGGGGAGAACGTCGGCCTGTACCTGGCGGAGCACCGGCTGAAGAAGCCGGACGAGATCGACCGGGTGGTGACCGAGAAGCTGGAGTTTTTGGGGCTCCGAGGGGTGAAGCACAAGATGCCCTCCGAGCTCTCGGGCGGGATGAAGAAGCGGGTTGCCATCGCGCGGGCCCTGGTGATCGACCCGCAGCTCATTCTCTACGACGAGCCGACCAGCGAGCTCGATCCCCTGAGCACCATCACCATCGGGGAGGAGATCCTGGCGCTCAAGGAGCGGATCCATGTCACGTCGCTGGTGGTGACCCATGACCGGGACCTCGCCTTCGGGGTGGCGGACCGGATCGCCATCATGTCCGAGGGGGAGATCCTCTTCACCGGAACGCCGGACGAGGTCCGGAAGAGCCAGCACCCCTTCATCCGCAAGTTTTTGACCGCCGACTTCAAGTTCAACGCATCCTCCCAATCCGCATGAAAAACACGCTCGAGACCCGTCTTGGCATCTTTTTCGCCTTCGCGCTCATCGCGGGGGTGATCATCCTGGAGCTGATCGGGGCCGCCGATTTCTTCAAGAAGGGCTACCGCGTGACCGCCAGCTTCCGGAGCGCGCAGGAGCTGAAGAAAGGGGACGCGGTCAAGATGGCGGGTGTCTCCGTGGGGGAGGTGGAGGGGATCTCCCTCACGAACGGCTTCGCCCGCGTGACCATGAAAATCACGAGCGCGGAGGCCGAGATCAAGACCGACAGCCGGGCGGCGATCAAGTTCACGGGCCTCATGGGCCAGAATTTTGTCGCCATCGACTTCGGCTCCCCGACCAACCAACTCCACGCCACCGAGGGGACCGCCCTGCTGAGCTACGAGCAGCCCGACCTCAGCTCCCTCATGGTCAAGCTCGAGGGGGTTGCCAGCGGGGTCGAGGGGCTGACCAAGAGCTTCAGCACGGAAAACCTCAGCGGGCTTCTCGGGCCGGTGACCGACTTTGTCCGGAACAACAACGAGAAGCTCAGCGGGATCATCAGCAACTTCAAGACCGTGTCGGACAACATCGCCCAGGGGAAGGGGACCGTGGGGCGGCTGATCAACGACGAGTCGCTCTTCACCACCGCCATGGGGGCTGTCGGCAAGATCGATGCAACCCTCGGGGACGTGCAGCTCCTCCTGGGCAACGCCCAGAAGACGGTCGCCAACATCAACGCGGGGCAGGGGACCCTCGGGCTCCTGCTCAAGGATGACGCCGTCTACCGCGAGAGCGCCACCGCGATGAAAAACCTCCGGGAGATCATGGAGAAGATCAACCACGGGCAGGGATCGGTCGGCAAGCTGGTCAATGACGAGAGCTTCTTCAAGAACATCAAGCTCACCCTGCAGAAGGTCGAGAAGGCGACCGAGGGGATCGAGGACCAGGGGCCGCTCAGCGTCCTGGGAATCGCCGTCAACAAGCTGTTCTAATCCCCTCCCCGGGGCGCCCCGGAGGGGTGATATCGGGTTTGCGCAACGGTGGCGGGTCATACTAGACTGGCCTCTCATGAAACATCAGTTGGAGTTCGAGAAGCCGATCGCCGAGCTGCAGCGAAAGCTCGAGGAGCTGAAGAAGCACCCCGAGACCCACAGCATCGGGATCAGCTTTGAGGAGGAGATCTCCCAGATCGAGGCGAAGATCGCCGAGACGCGGCGGCAGATCTATTCCAACCTTTCCCCGTGGCAGCGCGTCCAGCTGGCGCGGCATCCCAAGCGTCCCTACACCCTCGATTACCTCAAGGGGGTGTTCTCCGATTTCCAGGAACTGCACGGCGACCGCCTCTTCGCGGATGACCAGGCGATCGTCGCCGGGTTCGCCCACCTGGGGGAATCCAAGGTCATGGTGATCGGGACCCAGAAGGGTCGCGAGACGAAGGAGAACATCCGACGGAACTTCGGCTCCGCCCATCCGGAAGGGTATCGCAAGGCGCTCCGGATGATGAAGATGGCCGACAAGTTCGGCCTTCCGATCATCACCCTCATCGACACCGCCGGGGCCTATCCCGGCATCGGTGCCGAGGAGCGGCATATCGCCGAGGCGATCGCCGTGAACCTCCGGGAGATGATGCTCCTCCGGGTCCCGATCATCGCGGTTGTGATCGGCGAGGGGGGGTCCGGCGGGGCCCTGGGGATCGGGGTGGCCGACCGGGTCCTGGTCCTCGAGAACGCCTACTACTCTGTGATCAGCCCGGAGGGATGTGCCGCCATCCTCTGGAAGGATCGGGCCGCCACGGCGAAGGCGGCCGACGCCCTCCGCATCACGGCCAAGGATCTCCTGGAACTTGGGCTGGTGGATGGGGTCGTGGCCGAGCCCCTGGGAGGGGCCCACAACGACCCTGCCGCCACGGCCGAAACCCTCAAGCACCACCTGATCAAGATTCTGGGCGAGCTCCAGAAGCTTCCGGTCGAGGAGCGGGGCCGGCAGCGGTACGCGAAGTTCCGGGGCTACGGCAAGTTTCTCGAAAAGCCGGTCCCTCCCCCCGAATCGCAGGTCGCCGCCACCTGAGCAGAGCCGCCGTCGCCTTGCCAGCCAGCCTCCGACGACCCCCATCCACCCCCCCTTCCTCCCCATGGTGTCGCTCTATCCGCTGACGTTTGGCCCCATCTTCAAGGAACGGGTCTGGGGCGGGCGCAGCCTCGAGCGGCTCTTCCACAAGCCCCTGCCCCCGGGCCAGGTGATCGGGGAGTCGTGGGAGATCACCGATCGACCGGAGGGGGTCAGCGTCGTCGCCAATGGCCCCCTCGCCGGCATGACGCTTCGCTGGTTGATGGAGAACCACGCGGCCGAGCTCCTGGGGCCGGCCCACGCCGCCTGTCGCTCGTTCCCGCTCCTGGTCAAGATTCTCGATGCCCGGGAGAAGCTTTCGCTCCAGGTCCATCCCCCGGCC
>DMJJ01000064.1:0-3142 GCA_003452185.1 Verrucomicrobiales bacterium
CAGGGCCCCTGCGCGGCAAAGGTCTCGGCGAAACGGGTCGCCCCCGAGACCGGTCCCTTGATCGGGGCCTCCTCGGTGAAAAGCAGATACCGCAGGAAGGCCTCGGAGGCCGTCTTGAGGTAGTTCACATGACCATACATCTGGAGGGAGATGGTCGCCTCGTATTGGAGGCGGGTCAGGAAGTTGTGCATGTGGGTCTGGTGTTCCATCACCATCAGGGCGACGACATCGCTGTAGGGGGTCAGGTAGTTCCCGACGTCGAAAAAGCGGCTCAGATCGGTGATGTTTCCCAGATAGTTCGGCTCCTTTTCCTGCCGGTCGAACGCCTCCTTGCCGATCAGGTTTCCCCGGTGGATCTGGGATCCGTGGCGCCCGGTGACGTACCATCCGCCCCATCGCTCCTCGAACGGCGTGCGATGGTTGACCAGGCTGGTCCCGGTGGTCAGGTCGACCACCCCCGACTCATCCGTGGCAAAGGACCGCACGAGGTGGCCCGGCACCCCCATGGTCTTGCCGCTCGCATGGCACTCGACGCAGGCGTCGGTGCGAACGAAGCGAGGCTTGGCCTTTGAATTCTGCTCCAGGGTGTAGAACACCCCCCCGAGGCGCGGGTCCACGGAGGTGAACTCAAGGAGGGGCGACCCCACGACGTAGCCGACGTACACGTTGTCGCCGTAAAAGACCGCCCTGGGGGCGTGGGGGCTGATCCGCTCGCGCTGAAAGGAGGTTTTTGAGAAGACCAGCATCTGGGAGTTGGTCGAGACCCCCAGCTCCCGGAGAATCCCGGGGAGGTATCCAAACCGGGGGTGAAATTCAATTTGAGCCGTGCCATCGTCGATCCGCCTCTGGAGCCGGGGGACCGCCCCCTCGGCCGGGGTCTTGTTGTAGTGGATCGTATCCTCCTCGAACGGCATCATGTGCGTCGCCCCCTGGTAGTCGTCCGCACGGGCTCCGGCCGGCGCCCAAACGGGCACGCTGACCAGGGCTGCAAGCATCAGGCTGCAGACGGCCGGAGGAGTTCCGCTGAAGTTCATTCGATTCATGGCTCTTCGTGGTCCCAGGGTGGCTTGGAATGGGTGGCCGGGCCCTGGCCCGCCACCGCTCCCGTTAACCTACCCGATTCCATCCAGCCAGCTTTGACCCGGATCAAAAAACGGCAACACAAAATTTGCCCGAGGCTGACCCCGCCCCGGACGCCGGTGGTGCTACGCGGCCAACCGTTCCAGCCCTCCCTCCACCACGACCTCCACGGGAGCGGGGAGGAGCCCGGAAAGCAGCCTCTCGACCCGGTGAACGGCGGCATCGATGGCGGCAGGTTCGGGAGGGGACCAGAACAGGTCGCTCAGGCGGCCGGAGGGAATTGCCACGCGCGGGGCATGGCAGTCAGGTGAAGCGGCAGGCCGGCCTGGGGTGGGTTGGGAAGGGGCGTCATGGATGCGGCGGTTCATGGGGGGGGGCTCCGATAAGGTGTTGTGGGCGGTTCGAGTTTACCCCCCGGGGCCCGGCCCCGCGGGGGTCCATGCCCAACACTACGCACCCGCCACACCCGATCTTTCAGCAACCCCCGGACAATCCCCGGGCCAACGCCTATTCGCGGAACTGGAACGTGCCGCGGTCCTGCTGCACCTCGGTCGGGAGGTCATCCCCCGGCTTGTAGTTGCGCAGGATGCTCGGCTCCTCCATGACGGCGAACCGGGAGCCAAGCTTCCGGGCCCCCAGCTCGTTGACGCTGGAGACGTATTTGGCCGCCCCGCACTGCATGGTGTTGAACACCCGGACCAGCTCCCGGAACCAGTTGGGAAACCGGTTCGTAAATTTCAGCTCCAGGATGACCTGCTTGACGTAGCTTTCGACGGGCTTTGTCAGGTGGGTCTTGATCGACCGGTCGAGGTTGACCTCGGCATACACATCGCGGTCCATGGTGATCCGCACCTCGTCATCATCGGAGACGTAGGCCTCGCGCTTATAGTAGATGTGGACCTTGGGCTTGGCGTACACCGACATCATCAGCTCGCAGAAGCGCTGGATTGCCACCAGGTTCGAGGGGCTCTTGCTCACTAGGCAGCTGGCGTCCGGGAGGTGCCCGGCCAGGAGCATTGGGACCGCCGAGTGACGCACCGCGCCCCGCTGCTTCAGGATGCAGTCCTTCATCCGGCGCTTGATCTCAAAGAACACCGGGGTGTCGGGGTTGGTGCTGTAGTAGCGAAGCCGGAGCTTGTAGCGGTTCTTGTCCCCGTTGATGGTCCGCCAGTAAATGGTCAGCTCGTCCGAATCGAGGTAGAGGCTGTGGACCGGGTAGGAGTAGTTGGGCTGCCCGACCCCGAACTCGTCCATGTTCAGGTAGCAACGAACGAAGTCGCGCACCTTCAAGGCCGTTTCCTCCGAGATGAGATACTTCAGCTCGAAGCGCGATTGCTGCATTCTGTCGCGGGACATGGCGTCAGTCGGAACGGTCTTCTACGGATCGAACTCCGCCGTCGGGCACGGAGACCAAGCCGCAAGTCCGTGTGGCTTGAGGGGGCTCGTGCCGGGCTGTCCTTAACCCTATACCCCACCCGGGGGGATGAGTCAAAGGGCAAACGGGGCCCCGGGGACCGGGGAAAGCCCCCCCTCAGGCCCTCGGGCCCCCTTCCTTTATCCCTCTGGATCTCTGGTTCATCCCGGGATATACCTCCTTCATCTCCCCGGGATGGCCTAACTCCGCCGGCCCGGGAATACTCCGCCCAATGCGAACCCCACTCGAGGTCCTGCTCGGAGGCTGCCAGGACGGCTTGCGTCGCACCGCCGCCCGATGGCTGCCCCCCCTGCTCTGCCTGGGCCCTGTCGGCCTCGCGGCCGCGGAGCCCCAGCACCGGCCCCTCTCCCTGGTCGACTGCGTCCACTCGGCCCTGGAGCACAACTACGACCTCAAGATCGCCCGCTTCAACCCGGCCATTTCGAGCAACGACCTCCACCAGGCGTTCGCCGACTATGACCCGGTCTTCACCCTCGGGGGGGACCATGGCTACAACCGGCAGCCCGAGGTGCGGGATGCGTCGGGGAGCGGGGCCAACGGCCTCACCACCACAAGCGACGGATTTACGGCCGGCCTCTCCGGTTCCCTGCCGACCGGCGGCAGCCTGAGCCTCGCCACCGCCCTCAC
>DMJJ01000064.1:3371-3890 GCA_003452185.1 Verrucomicrobiales bacterium
CTGAGCCTCGCCACCGCCCTCACCGACAGCTACGGCAGCTCCCCGCTGCTGGCGACGAACGGTCTCTTCGCAGGGCGCTCCCTCTTCGAGAACACCAAGGGGTCGGCGACCTTCCTCAATCTCCGCCAGCCATTGCTCCGGAACCTCTGGACCGACCAGACCCGCCTCACCATCCGGGTGCGCCGCGTCGACCTCAAGGATTCGGAGCTCGGGTTCCGGCAGTCCCTCATGACCACGGTCTTCAACGTCGAGCAGGCCTACTACGACCTCATCGCAGCGCGGGAGACCGTGAAGGTCCAGGAGAAGGCCCTGGAGCTCGCCCAGCGGCTGCTCGAGGAGAATGCCGACAAGGTGAAGATCGGGGTCATGGCGCAGCTCGACGAGAAGCAGGCCCAAAGCCAGGTCGCCTCCAGCCAGGCCGCTCTCATCACGGCGCGACGGACGTTCAGCGCCGATGAGAACATTCTCAAGAACCTGATGACGGACAACTATGAGGCGATCCACGCCCTCGAGTTCACC